>NZ_JANIAG010000107.1:0-18836 GCF_028682155.1 Pseudomonas sp. 39004 | reverse complement strand
TTGCCGCGCGGATCCTGCATCTTGGGGTAGTCAATTTTTTGTACCTCTACCTTGCCGGCACCGAGATACACAACACCACGATTTTCAGACATAGCCATGCCTCGCTCTATTGTAATTGTCGTTGAACAAGTTTCACTCATCACAGTGCGTCACCTATAGCCGCGTGGACGGTGTTGCACGTGTTGCATGTAAAAAGAGTGCATAGATACCCGCACGATATAAATGCACTGGGCACTCAACGGGTGGAGTGACAAAGCCTTTCTATGATCCGGCGGGCCCTGTTGGCACCGACGTCAACATGAATATCAATCATCTGCCGTTCACCGAATCTACAAATGTTCTTGTATTGGGATTCGATAACAACTTTATCCTCATCAAATGTCATTATCGTTTGCTCAACTACTTTCGCTTTGACTTCTTCGTGATTGCTTTCCGGATTGGTGGCGATGGTCCAGAAGTAATGGCTAGTGGTTTCGGTTTCCGGGGTCACGCCGTGGAAGCCGCGCATGTGGAAGCCGCCCCGCTGCGGATTGTCCAGGGGCTCGGTTCCGGCATCTACAGCGCCGGTCCAAATACGCAGGTGGCTGATATGAAACTCAATTTCCTGCCACCGATCGACACTGCCTTTGAATGGATAGGCGGCGACATAGGTCGGAGGTGGGACGGAGTCAGGCATGTGTCGAACGACGCGAACCGAATGGTCGTCACTTTCTACCGTCATTTGCGCATTCATGTGAACGCTGGCGTTGCCGCCAATGGTGCGTAGGTGGACATAGCCCAAATGGCTCAGATCCATCAAGTTGTCGTGTATGAGCTGATAGGGCGCGTCGTAGTGATACACGTCACCATCAAAAAGATAATGCCCATTGGTGTGAACATCGTAGGCAGGAGGTTCATCGATAGGTGCTGGGTGTTCGGGGCTACCAAACCAGATCCAAACGATCTGATCTTTTTCAACCACGTGAAAGGCTGCCACTTTTGCTTTGCTAGGTATTTTTTCCTGGCCGGGGATCTCAATGCATTTACCGGCTTCATTGAACAAGAGACCGTGATAGCCGCAACGAAGGCCGCTGGCTTCAAGTGTTCCATCGGACAGCGGCAGTGCCCTGTGACAGCATCGGTCTTCGAGTGCCGCCACCTTGCCATCCGCAGTGCGGAACAACACGACTGATTTGTTCAGCAAGGTTCGGCCAACGGGACGATCCTTGAGCTCCCAGCCCAACGCAGCCACATACCATTGATTGAGCGGGAATGTGGAAGGCTTGGCGGGTGCAATATCCTGGGCGAGTGACTGAAGGGGAGAGGCAGTCATGGGTGTCTCCGTTGCAGTGAATGTTTTGGTTTGAGATCAGAGGTCAAGTACGAGTCGATGTGACTTTGCCCGGGAGCAGCACGGTGTGAAGCAATCATTCCTGGCGTGTTCATCGGCAGTCATGAATTGATCTCTGTGATCCGGGATACCCTCCAGCACGCGTGTCACGCATGTGCCACACACGCCTTGTTCGCAGGATGTTTGAACTTCAATTCCCGCGTCGTCCAACACCTCGAATACGCTGCGGTCGACTGGAATTTCAAAGGTTCTACCGCTCCTGGCGAGCACTACCTCGAAGGGCGTGTTTGAACCCTGGTCACTGATCTGGCCCGCAAAGAACTCTCGATGCATGCGCGCTTGAGGCCAGCCGGCAGCCTCGCCGGTTTCCAGAATGTGGTTCATGAAGCCGGTGGGGCCGCACACATACAGGTGGCAACCTTGATCGACCGTATCGAGAATGGCGGCGGCATTCAGTTTTTGCTGCTGCACGCCGCTGTCATCATGGAAAGTGATGCGGTCCGCGAACGGCGCATGAGCAAGTGCGTTGACGAATGCTGCACGGTCGCTGGAGCGGAAGCAGTAATGAAGCTCGAACTCCAGGCTGCGATGCGAAAGTTCATAAGCCATGGCCAGGATTGGGGTAATACCAATGCCTCCCGCAAACAGCAGGTGGCGCTTTGCGCTGTGGTCGAGCTGGAACAGATTGCGTGGCGCACTGATCGCCAGCGTTTGGCCTTGCTCTACAGCTGAGTGCATTGCCTCCGAGCCGCCGCGGGAGCTAGGCTCCTTCAGAACACTGATGAGATAGCGATTACGCTCTCGTGGGTCATTGCACAGCGAGTACTGGCGAATGAACCCGCCTGGTATATGAACGTCGATGTGGGCACCGGCTTCAAATGGTGGAAGTGATCCGCCATCCAAGGGGCTCAATTCAAAGCTGCAAACCCCTTCTGCTTCGATTGCCTTGCGGCTGACGTTGACTTCAAACATGACTCATCCCTCCACATTCAAGTGGCTAATGAAAATTCACAGGTAAAGGATCGACCGGGAGGAGGTCAGCCTGGCGCGAATGGCGGCAGCTCTGGCTTGCAGCCAGGCACGCGGGAAGTGACTAGGTGGCGAGTGTTCATGGCACTACCTGATAATTATTTTTGTGAGGTGCTGTGACGGCATATCATGCTGGGCTGGCCCCAGCTATCGGTTGAGTAAATCCTCGGATCAATTGGTTGCGGTGTCAACTAATTTTTTCCAAGGCCGATTGAAGGTGTGCTCTCGATGTCCACTGCCCCCAAGCTAGACCTCGCTCGCTATGTGCCCGCGCTGCTGAATTTTTTGTCGAACAAACTCTCCTCAGGTGCTTCGCAGTGCTATCGCAAACACTTCGGGATTGGCGTTGTGGAGTGGAGGATGCTGTCCATGCTGGCAGTGGAAAGCGGGATTACGGCGAATCGTATCTGCCAGGTGATCGGTCTCGACAAAAGCGCTGTTAGCCGCTCTCTACAGGCGCTGGAGGTGGCAGGGCGAGTTCGTACGGAAGTGGATCCTGCTGACGGAAGGCGCTACACCGTTTCGCTTACCGAGAGCGGTGTGCAGTTGTACAACCGGGTGTTGATGGTTGCGCTTGAGCGAGAGCGTCGCTTGCTGAGTGGCCTCTCGTCAGCCGAAGTCGATACCTTGATCAACTTGCTTGGACGCTTGAACACCCAGGTCTCCCACGTCAACGACTACGACCCAGAGAAACCCTGAGCGTGCTGACAATGCTCTTGATCCGCTCGGCGACCAAGCTGCTCCTGAAGTAACGCTACCAGCCAGCGGCGCACCCCTTCCGCTATCAACCTTCCAGGCAGCCTTCGCACCTTTGCGCGGGCATGCTTCCCCCTCGGACCATCGCTACCGAACGATTCAATACTTGACGCCAAGTATCGCGATTGCCGATAGGTCACATCCCAACAAGCGATTAGTCAGAGCCCTGCACTGAGGTCAACCTGTTCCCGTCTTCTGGTCTATCCCGCCAGCTGACTTCACCTCGGCAGGTCGATCGCAACGATCCCGTTCGCCTCGTCCGGCCGTGGTGCCAAAGAAAATTGCCAACAAAAACAATAAAAGAGGGTTCGTTCGATGGCTATTCGCTCCATCGCCGCAGCGCGGCGTGCGCCTTTCACTCTGACGCTCGCCACTGCCATGGTCTGCGGTCTTCCATGTGCCCAGGCGTTTGAAGTGCAGACCGACAACCCTGACCTCAGTCTGCGGTGGGACAACACGCTCAAGTACAGTTCTGCCTGGCGCCTGAAGGACCAAAGCAGCAAGCTCAGCAGCACCTCGGTGGCGTTGAACCAGGACGATGGCGACCGCAACTTCAACAAGGGCCTGATCTCCAACCGCCTGGATGTACTCTCTGAACTTGACATTGGCTACCGCGAATACGGCGCGCGGATCAGTGGCGCGGGCTGGTTCGATACCGAATACCAGAAAGACAACGACAACAATGACCCGACGCGGGCCAACCAGCGTTCGGTTGCTTACGACGAATTCACCGACGATACCCGCCACTTGCACGGCGGCGACGGCGAACTACTGGATGCCTTTGTCTACTGGAACGGTGACCTGGCCAACCGCGCGCTCTCGGTACGCCTGGGCCGCCACGGGCTGATCTGGGGTGAAAGCCTGTTCTTCGGCGCCAACGGTATCGCTGGCGGCATGGCACCGGTAGACGTGGTCAAGGCGGTGTCGGTACCCAACACTCAGTTCAAGGAAATAACCCGGCCGGTCAGCCAGCTGTCTACCACCTATCAACTGACGGATGCGTTGTCAGTCGGCGCTTACTACCAGTTCGAATGGGAAGAAACCCGTTTGCCGGGGGCTGGCAGCTATTTTTCGGTTAGCGACACCATTGGCGAAGGTAACGAGCGACTGATTGTCGGCGCACCGTTTCCGCCATTTTTGGGCGGCAACCCCGGCAGCCCGGCAGCCTTTTTCCACGGCAACGACAAAGAAGCCAAGAGCTCGGGGCAGGGCGGCCTGCAGTTGCGCTACACCGCCGACACCGTTGAGTACGGCCTCTACGCCATCCAGTACCACGACAAATCCCCCAAGCTGTACTTGAAGCCAAGCGCTACCGGACCGAACTTCGCCACTGGCCAGATCGGCGAATACTACTGGGTCTATCCCGAAGAGATCCGTGCACTGGGCGCAAGCTTTGCCACCACGCTGGATGAGTACAGCTTCGCCGGTGAAGCCTCCATGCGCTGGAATATGCCGCTGGTTTCCAATGGCCAGACCGTTACACCGGGCATGGTTGCCGACAATGACAACCATCCGCTTTATGCCGTGGGGCGCACGGCGCACCTGAACCTGAACATGCTGGCGTCGCTGGGCCCCTCGTTCATCGCCAACGAGGCAAGCCTGGTCGGCGAAATCGCCTGGAACCGCTTGCTCAGTGTCACCAAGAACCGTGCTGCGCTTGACCCGAGCGCTACCGACGACGGCGTTGGCATCAAGCTGGTGTACAGCCCGACATATCGGCAGATTTTCCCTGGCATCGACCTCAGTGTGCCAGTAGGCATCAGCTACTTCCCCATGGGTAAATCGGCGGTGATCAGCAGCTTCGGCCCGGACCGCGGTGGCGATTTCAACATCGGCCTGAGTGCCACCTACCTGGACCGCGTCACTTTCGGCCTGACCTACACCCACTACTACGGCCCAGAGGACACCAACCTCAACGCCGCCAGCCAGTTTACGTTCAAACAATCACTGAAAGACCGGGACTACCTGGCCTTCTCGGTCAAAACAACATTCTGAGGGGACGCGTGCATGAACATTCCTTTCTCACTCAAGCACTTTTGTGTGGCCCTGCTCGGCGCTGCCGCGCTCAGTTTGCAACCCGTGCAAGCCGCTGGCCCGGATGATCTGGGCAAGCAACTGACGCCGCTGGGCGCTGAGCGCGCCGGTAACGCCGACGGCAGCATTCCGGCCTGGGACGGCGGCTACACAAAGGTGGACCCCTCGTTCAAAGAGGGTGGCAAACGCGGCGATCCGTTTGCCGCTGACAAACCGCTGTTCAGCATCACTAGCAAGAACATGGACCAGTACGCGGCCAAGCTCAGCGATGGCACCAAAGCCATGTTCAAGCGTTACCCGGAAACCTATCGCATCGACGTTTATCCAACCCGGCGCAGCGCTGCAGCTCCGCAATGGGTGTACGACAACACCCTGAACAATGCCAAGCACGCCAAGCTGGTGCAAAGCAGTGCAGGCCTTGTGCCCGAAGGTGCCTACGGCGGTATTCCGTTCCCGATCCCGAAAGACGGCACAGAGGCGATGTGGAACCACATCCTCAACTGGCGCGGCACGTCACTGGCGATGGATTTCCGGCATTACCTGATGACTGCCGATGGCGCCCAAGTGCTCACCACTGACGGCAAAGCGGTGCAGGAGATGCCCTATTACTACAAGGATGGTAACGCCGCCAGCTTCGACGGTGACTATTGGCTGTTCCGCCTGCTCAACGTTGGCCCGCCATTGCGGGCAGGCGAGCAGATCATGGGTCGTACCAACCTAAATGGCGACAAGTCTCAGGCCCACGTCTACCTGACCGGCCAGCGACGAGTGCGCAAGCTGCCCAACGCCTGCTGCGACACCCCTACGCCGGCGACCGCAGGCGTGATGTCGTTCGATGAGCTGAGTGTGTTCCAAGGTCGGCTGGACCGCTTCAACTGGAAGTTGGTGGGCAAGCAAGAGATGTACATCCCCTACAACACCAACAAGGTCCAAGCTGCCGGCAAGCCTGAAGACTTGTTCGACAAACATCACCTGAACCCCGACCAAGTGCGCTGGGAGCTCCATCGTGTGTGGGTGGTAGACGCCGAACTTGCACCCGGCAAGCGTCACCAGTTGCCCGAAGGGCGGTACTACCTCGACGAGGACACATGGCAAGCCATGCTCGGTGACCGCTGGGACGCCAATGGTCAGTTGGCCAAGACCCTGTGGTCGCTGCCTGCGGTGATGCCAGACCTGCCGGCGGTGGCCCAGTTGTCTTCGGGCTTCTACGACCTGGTGTCCGGTGCCTGGTTCATCCAGAACGTTTACACCGGCAAAGCTCAGCAGTACGCCTCGGTCGAACGTTACAAACCTGCTGAATTCTCACCTGCCGCAATGGCCGGGCGGGGCGTGCGCTGACGATGTTCTGGGGAGGGTGCACAGCGCCTTCCCCTCCTGCGACAGAATCGAGGTAGATATGAACACACTGCGTCAGTTGAGTGGCCTGTTGTTGGCCCTCCTTGTGCCTTTTGCGCCTTATTGCCTGGCTCAAGGGCTGGTGGTCGGCGACGTACTACAGAGTCCGGCGGCCAAGGTTGCCAACCCTCAGCGCGGAGTTTTCACTGCCCTGGCCTTGGCGGGCCAGCGCCTGGTGGCGGTAGGTGAACGCGGTCTGATCCTGCTATCCGATGATAACGGCGAGCATTGGCGTCAAGCCGGCGTGCCGGTGTCGGTGGGGCTCACCGCAGTGCAGTTTGCCGATGCCAATGTCGGCTGGGCCGTGGGCCATGGCGGTGTGGTACTGGGGACTGGCGACGGTGGCGAAAGCTGGCGACTTCAGCTCGATGGCCTGCGTGCAGCGCAGCTGGAATTGCAGGCAGCACAAAGCGCGCTGTCGACCCAGGCGGATGACGAAGCGGCACAAGTACGCGTACAAACCGCCGAACGCCTGCTCGCTGAAGGGCCCGACAAACCGCTCCTGGCGCTGGCAGCCAGTGACACGAAGCATGTGCTGGTGGTCGGTGCCTACGGCCTGGCCATGCGCAGCGACGACGGCGGCGCTAGCTGGCATTCAGCGATGGGCCAGATCGATAACCCAATGGGCCTGCACCTGTATGCCGTGGCGTACCAAGGTAATGACTTGGTGCTGGCCGGCGAGCAGGGCTACTTAGCGCGAGCGCTGGACGGTGAACACTTCGAACAGATAAGCAGCCCCTACGCCGGCACGCTGTTCACCTTGGCAAGTCGCGGCGACGGTGCACTGCTCATTGGCGGGCTCAAAGGCCACGCGTTTGTCCTGTCGCCCGGTGCCGAGCGCGCCGAAGCGTTGCCGACACTGGCGCCGGTGTCCCTCAGTGATGCCAGTGTTCTAAACGATGGTCGCGTGCTGCTGGCCAATCAAGCGGGCGGATTGTTTGCAAGCGCTCCCTCGGGATTCACCCCGGTTTCCGAATCATTGCGCAAACCGGTCTCAGGCATCGTCCAGGCCGCCGATGGCAGCCTCGTTGCCGCGGGGTTCTCCGGGCTTTCGCGCCTGCCACAGCCCACCGTTTCCGCTTCGGAGTGAGTCAATGAATTCCGCTCGCCAAACCCTGTCATCCGCGTCCGATAGCTTCGACCCTCGCTCTGGATCGCTGATCGAACGCGCACTGTTCAATCACCGCCATTGGGTGCTGTTGCTGTGCCTGCTGACCACCGTGCTGCTCGGCTGGCAGTCGGGCCGTCTGGAGCTCAATGCCAGCTTCGAGAAGATGATCCCCACCGGGCACCCCTACATCGCCAACTACCTGGACAACCAGAAGGAGTTGTCCGGAATCGGCAATGCGGTGCGTATCGCCGTCACCAACCGCCACGGTGATATCTACGACGCCGATTACCTGCGTACCCTGCAGGCGCTGAGCGACCAGATCTACCTGTTGCCGGGTGTTGACCGCGCCTACATGAAGTCGCTGTGGACGCCTGCCACCCGTTGGGTTTCGGTGACCGAAGAGGGCCTGGACGGCGGCCCGGTGATTCCTGATGAGTACGATGGCAGCCCGTCATCGCTGGGCGAACTACGGCGCAACGTGCAGTTGTCCAACGAGATTGGTCAATTGGTAGCCTTCGACCAGCGCTCCAGCATCATCTACGTGCCGCTGATGGCGCGCACGCCCGATGGCAAGCCGTTGGACTACCGGGTGTTGTCCGATCAGTTGGAGACCCTGCGGGCTAAGTACCAGAGTGACAGCGTCGATATCCACATCACCGGTTTCGCCAAGAAAGTGGGTGACCTGATCGAAGGCCTGGAGCAGATCCTGCTGTTCTTCGCTGTTGCCATTCTGATCACCACGGTGGTGCTCTACGGCTACACGCGTTGTGTGCGCAGCACCGTGCTGGTGGTGTTCTGCTCGCTGGTGGCGGTGGTCTGGCAGCTTGGCCTGCTGCCCCTTCTGGGCTACGAACTGGACCCCTATTCGGTGCTGGTGCCGTTCCTGGTATTCGCCATCGGCATGAGCCACGGCGCGCAGAAAATGAACGGCATCATGCAGGACATCGGTCGCGGCATGCACCGCGTGGTGGCTGCGCGTTTCACCTTCCGCCGACTGTTCCTCGCAGGCCTCACTGCGTTGCTGTGCGACGCCGTGGGCTTTGCCGTTTTGATGCTTATCCAGATCCAGGTGATCCAGGACCTGGCGATCATCGCCAGCATCGGTGTGGCCGTGCTGATCTTCACCAACCTGATCCTGCTTCCGGTGCTGCTCTCCTATGTCGGCGTCAGTCCTCACGCTGCTGCGTTGAGCCTTAGAAGCGAGCGGGCCGAGGAGGGGGGCCAGGTGCGTCATGCATTCTGGCGCTTCCTTGACCTGTTCACCCGCAAGCCCTGGGCCGCCGTCTGCGTGGTTGTCAGCCTGGTGATGGCAGCGCTCGGCTTCCTGGTCAGCCTGAACCTGGCCATCGGCGATCTTGACGCCGGGGCGCCGGAGTTGCGCGCCGACTCGCGCTACAACCTGGACGATGCATTCATGACCCGCAGTTACGGGGCCAGCAGCGATCTTTTCGCGATCATGGTGCGTACACCAAACAGCGCCTGCGCACGCTACGACATCCTGCGCAAGGTCGATGAGCTGGACTGGCAACTGCGCAGCCTGCCGGGCGTGGACTCGACCAACTCGCTGGCGCTGCTCAACCGTCGGATGCTGGTAGGTCTCTCCGAAGGCAGCCCCAAGTGGTACGAACTGCAGAACAACCAGGCGATGCTCAACATGATCACCGCCAGCGCGCCGCGCGGCCTGTACAACGAGTCGTGCAACTTGCTCACGCTCTATGTCTACCTCTCCGACCACAAGGCCCAAACGCTGACCCGGCTGGTGGAGCACGTCGAAGCCTTCGCCGCTGCCAACGACACCGACGAAGTCAAATTCCAGTTGGCTGCCGGTAACGCCGGGATCGAGGCCGCTACCAACATCGTGGTCAAGGAAGCCAATCGCGAGATGCTGTTCTGGGTCTACGGCGCGGTGATCTTGCTGTGTCTGATCACCTTCCGCTCCTGGCGCGCCACCCTCTGTGCGGTGATTCCGCTGATGCTTACCTCCATCCTCTGCGAGGCGTTGATGGTCTGGTTGGGCATCGGCGTCAAGGTCGCCACCTTGCCGGTGATCGCCTTGGGCGTGGGCATTGGCGTCGACTACGCGCTGTATGTGATGAGCATCATGCTTGGCCACCTGCGCCAGGGCGCCAGCCTTTCCGAAGCCTATTACCGCGCGCTGGTCTCCACCGGCAAAGTGGTGATGCTCACCGGCGTGACCCTGGCCATCGGCGTCGGCACCTGGATCTTCTCGCCCATCAAGTTCCAGGCCGACATGGGCGTGCTATTGGCCTTCATGTTCGTCTGGAACATGGTCGGCGCACTACTGCTGTTGCCAGCGCTTGCCTATTTCCTGCTACCAGCGACCCGCCGCAGCGATGCAGTTGTCGCCGCCGAGCCCGTTGCCGATATGCAGCCCGCCAAGGCCGCCGCCACTGGTCGCCCGTTGTTGCTGGATACCGCCACCCGCTGACCTTCGCCCCAACAACAAGAGCACATGGGTATGACGCCACTGATCGAGACTTTGCAAACCCTCTGGCTCGCACTGCCACGCGGCCTACGGACGGCCATGGAGGCGCACTGCAATGAGTACTGAGCGCCAGGCGGGTTTGCCGCAATCGTTGTTGCTGCTGTTCGGCAGCTGTTTGCCGGTGCTGGGCGCGGTGCTGCTGGCACCGGTACTGCCGCGCATGCAGGCGCATTTTGCCGATACACCCGGCGCCGAAGTGCTGGTGCCCATCAGCCTGACTATTCCTGCATTGGTGATCGCGCTGCTGGCGCCGTTTGCCGGTGTCATCGCCGACCGCCTGGGGCGCAAGCCGCTGTTGCTGGCCTCGATGGTGCTTTACAGCCTCTGCGGGCTGCTGCCGCTGTGGCTAGAGTCGCTGCTGGGAATCGTCATCAGCCGCGCCGGCCTGGGCCTGGCGGAAGCCGGCATCATGACCTGCTGCACGACGCTGATGGGTGACTACTACCAGGGCGGGCGCCGCGAGCGCCTGTTCGCCCTGCAGATGGTCGCCACTTCGCTTTCGGCAGCAGTGTTCATCGCCTTGGGCGGCGCACTTGGGCAAAACGACTGGCGTCTGCCTTTCGTGCTCTACGGCGCAGGCCTGCTGCTCCTGCCGCTGATGGCAATGCTGCTCTGGGAGCCGAAGGTCGCTGAAGCCGCGGCGTTGTCTGGCAAGGCGGAAGACTTCCCGTGGCGCAGGCTTTTGCCGTTGTACCTGCTCACCGTACTGGCGGGTATCAGCTTATTCATCGTACCGGTGCAAGCCGGCTTCCTGCTCACCCTGCTGCACGTCGATTCGCCCCAGCAGATCGGCATGACCATGGGCGCCAACCAGCTCGGCGTGCTGGCCGGTGCACTGAGCTTCCGCCTGCTCAACGGCCAGCGCCGGCAACACCTGCTGTTGCTGGCTTTCGCCACAGCCGGGGTCGGTGGGTTGCTGATGGCCACCACCGACAACCCAGCGCTGGTGGTGGTTGCGGTGCTGATCAATGGCCTGGGCATCGGATTGATGCTGCCGACCCTGATCACCGGGGTGATGAGGCAGGTCGATTTCACGCAGCGCGGCCGCGCCACCGGAGGCTTCACCGCGGCCTTATTCGCCGGCGAGTTCATCAGCCCTCTGGTGGTGCTGGGCCTCAATGGCGGCGTGGTCGCCCAATTGCCTGGCGCCCTGACCGTTGTGGCTGTCGCCCAGGTGCTGCTGGCGCTCGCCTGCGTGGTGCTGGCGAAGTGTTTCCGTTCGCGCGGCACTGGCGCTACCACCACGCCTGATCACATCTAGAGGTAGCCATGCCCCAATCCCTGGAAAACGCCGCTCTCGACCGACTGTTCCTGCGCGCGCGCTCGCACAACCACTGGCTCGACCGCGAGGTGCCGGATGCACTGCTGCAGCAGCTGTACCAGGCCGTGCGCCAAGGCCCGACCAGCAATAACTGCTGCCCGGCGCGCTTTGTCTTCGTGCGTAGCCCGCAGGCCAAGCGCAAGTTGCTGCCAGCCCTCAAGGGCCACAACGGCGAAAAAATGCTGCAGGCCCCGGTGACCGCCATCGTTGCTTGGGACAGTCGCTTCTTCGAGCTGCTGCCCGAGCTGTTTCCGATCTACGACGCCGGTGCCGTCTACCGCGACAACCCGCAGGCGGCCTTCGTCGCCGCGCTGCGCAACAGCAGCCTGCAAGGCGCCTACCTGATCCTCGCGGCCCGCGCCCTGGGGCTGGATTGCGGACCCATGTCGGGCTTCGACAACGCCGAGGTAGATGCCGCGTTCTTCCCCGATGGGCGCTGGCGCAGCAACTTTCTCTGCAGCCTGGGCTACGGCGACGATTCGGGTCTGCGCCCGTCCGGGCCGCGCCTGTCCTTCGAGCAAGGCTGCCGCATTCTCTAAGCAGCCGGTTTTATCAGCGCACAGAACACGATCGTCGACGATGGCCCCTCGTGACGGCAATTGATTGAAAGGAGTTTTCATGCGAGCACTTCCCCCATTCCAGCGCGTGGTCACCGGCCACGACAACGAGGGCCGCGCCGTGGTCACCCTGGCAGGCCCTACGCCCAACAACTTCCCGCTCAAGGCGGTGCCCGGCACCCTGTTCTATGAGGTCTGGAACAGCAGCGTCAGCCCGGCGCGATTGGACAATGGCGCCGACCCAACCGACAAGCCCCTGCAGCTTTCCCCCGGCGCCCAGGGCAGCGTGATCCGTGTGGTGGATATTCCGCCGGACAGCGTGCAGAACCAGGTCAGCGCCGAGGATGCCGCTGCGGCCTTCGCCGAGATCGGCCAAGCCCATGCAGGCACTGGCAAGGCGGACTCCAGGCACAAGCTCATGCACCGCACCGAAACCCTCGACTACGGCCTCGTCACCGAGGGTGAGGTGTGGCTGGTGCTCGACGGCGAGGAAGTCCACCTCAAGCGCGGCGATATCGTGGTCCAGCGCGGCACCAACCATGCCTGGAGCAACCGCACCGAGAACATGGCGCGGATGGTCTTCATCCTGCTTGACGGCCGCTACGCCCCCGAACTCAAGGAGATGCTGCAATGAAGCTTGCCACACTCGACGACGGCAGCCGCGACGGCCGCCTGCTACTGGTTTCCTGTGACTTGAGGCGTGCGGTGGACGCCGCCGATATCGCCCCCACGTTGCAAGCGGCCGTGGATCACTGGCCGAACGTGGAGGCCGACTTGCGCGGCCGCTACGATGCCCTTAACAACGGTGAACTCGCCGGCGCCTTCGACTTCGACCCCAACCGCGTGATGGCGCCGCTGCCGCGTGCCTGGCAATGGCTGGACGGTTCTTGCTTCCTCAGCCACGGCGAGCTGATGCAGCGAGCGTTCAACCTTGCGCCCATCGAAGGCGTAGAGTCCACTCCGCTGATGTACCAGGGCGCTGGCGACGACTTCCTTGGCCCGCGGCAGGACATTGCACTGCCCAGCGAGGCCCACGGCATCGACTTCGAAGGCGAGTTCGCTGTGCTGGTGGACGAGGTGCCCATGGGCTGCACGGCCGAGCAGGCACTGGCGCATATTCGCCTGGTACTGCAGGTCAACGACGTCAGCCTGCGGGCGTTGGCGCCACGGGAAATGAAGACCGGCTTCGGCTTCGTCCAGGCCAAATCCTCCTCCAGCTTCGCCCCGGTGGCCGTTACCCCAGACGAGTTGGGAGATGCCTGGCGCGACGGTCGCGTGCACCTGCCACTGAACGTGGAGTGGAATGGCCAGTGGTTTGGCCACCCGCATGGCGGCGCCATGCACTTCGGCTTCCACCAGTTGATCGCCCATGCCGCGCTGACCCGTCGCCTTGGCGCCGGTAGCGTGATTGGCTCCGGCACCGTTTCCAATGCCGACCGCAGCGTGGGATCGGCGTGTATTTCCGAGCGCCGCGCCATTGAAATGATCGAACAGGGTGCGCCGCGCACCGGCTTCCTCCAATTCGGTCACCGCATTCGCATGGAGGCGTGCAACACGGATGGTTCGCCGTTGTTCGGTGCCATCGACCAGCAGGTAGTCCAGGCAGCCCCGCCATGCGCGTGATGATTACCGGAGCTGCCGGTTTCCTTGGACGCTTGCTGGTGCAACGACTGCTGGACAAGGGCCAGCTGCGCGGCCAGCCGCTGGAAGCGCTGGTGTTACTGGATCAGCAACTGGAGGGTTTTCCTTCCGACCCGCGCCTGCGCTTGCTCGCAGGCAGCATCGCAGAACCGACCCTGTTACGCCGCGCCCTGGCCGATGGCGTGGATGTCGTGTTCCATCTGGTGAGCGTCCCCGGCGGCGCAGCCGAGGAGCACTATGCATTGGGCCGGCAGGTGAACCTGCTGGCGACCCTGGAACTGCTTGATCAGTTGCGCAACGCTGCGCGGCCACCGGTGCTGGTCTACGCAAGCAGCGTGGCCGTGTACGGCGCGCAACTACCGGCACGCATGGACGAGCAGTGGATACCGCGTCCGGCGCTGTCTTATGGCGCGCACAAGGTCATGGTGGAAACCCAGCTCAATGACCTCGCCCGCCGTGGCGAGGTAGATGGCCGCGCGTTGCGGCTACCCGGCATCGTCGCACGGCCCGGCGAGCCGAATGGCTTGCGTTCGGCCTTCATGAGCGACCTGATGCACGCCCTTGCCGCTGGAGAAAAATATTGCTGCCCGGTATCGCCGCAGGCCACCGCCTGGTGGATGTCGGCGCGTTGCTGCGTCGACAACCTGCTGCATGCCGCCGAACTGCAAAACCCCGGCCCTCAGCGGGTGTGGCAGTTGCCTGTGCTGCACCTGGCCATGGACCAAGTGGTCGAAGCCCTGGCCGAGGCCTTCGGCGACGACCGTCGCGCCTTGATGAGTTACCAGCCGCACGCGGACCTGGAGGCGTTGTTCGGCCGCTATCCGCCTTTGCGTACCTCGCAATCGCGGGCCCTGGGATTTCATCACGATGGTTCTGCCCAAGCCCTGGTGCGTAACGCCCTTAACCTGAGCCAACGCCCGCGCCATGCGCGCGCGTCACTGCAAACCCTTTGAGACCTGCTGCCATGACCCTTGCCCGTAAACGCCGCCTCGTCGACCTCTCGGTAACGCTGGACAACAACCCCTACACCGACCCGCCGCCGCTGCTGCCCAAGATCGACTACATGGACCACCAGCAGGGTTGGCCAGAAATGGCCGCGATGTTCCCTGGCCTGTCCCTGGACCAGATGCCGGGGCACGAGTCGTGGGCGGCGGAGCGCCTGTCGATCACCACCCACAGCGGCACTCACATGGATGCGCCCTGGCACTACGCATCCACCACCGACGGCGGCAAGCCGGCGTTCGGTATCGATGAACTGCCGCTGGAGTGGTGCCTGCAAGCGGGAGTAAAGCTGGACTTTCGCCACCTGCCCGATGGCCATGTGGTGACTGGCGCGGAGGTGGACGCTGAGCTTTCGCGTATCGGTCACGAGCTGCAGCCGCTGGACATCGTGCTGGTGAACACTCGTGCCGGCAGCCTGTTCGGCGAGCCGGGGTATCTGGAAGCAGGCGTCGGCATGGGCCGTGAAGCCACCCTCTACCTGCTGGAGCGCGGCGTGCGAGTCGTGGGTACCGACGCCTGGAGCTGGGACGCGCCATTCAAGTACACCCGCGAACGTTTCGCCGAGAGTGGCGATGCGTCAATCATCTGGGAAGGCCACAAGGCCGGGCGCGATATCGGCTACGGCCAGATGGAGAAGTTGGCCAACCTTGACAGCCTGCCGGCCAGCGGCTTTTTGGTGTCCTGCTTCCCTTACAAGATCAAGCACGCCTCGGCCGGCTTCGTCCGCGCCGTGGCCATCTTCGAAGAATAAGAACAGGAGCAACCCCAATGCGATTGCGCATACTGTTGGCGGCCTTGGCGTGCCTTGCGCCAGTGCTCGCCGGTGCGGCCGAGCGCCCCAATATACTGCTGATCGTGGCCGATGACCTGGGCTACTCCGACCTCGGCGCCTTCGGTGGTGAGATCGCCACACCGAGCCTTGATCACCTGGCTGCCAGTGGTCTGCAACTGACCAACATGTACGCCGCGCCGACCTGTTCGCCGACCCGGTCCATGCTGATGTCCGGCACCGACAATCACCTGGCCGGGCTGGGAACCATGGCCGAAGGGATGCAACCGTTCCAGCGAGGCAAGCCAGGCTATGAGGGCTACCTCAACCAACAGGCGCACTCCATCGCCGGCCTGTTGCGCGATGGTGGTTACCGTACCGCCATGGTCGGCAAGTGGCACTTGGGCCTGGCCCCGGAGCAGGGCCCGGACCGTCGTGGCTTCGAGCAGTCTTTCACCCTGCTCGAAGGGGGTGGGGTGCACTTCAAGCCCGCCCCTGGCTCGACCGCGAAGATCGAACAACTCTCTTACCGCGAGAATGGCAAGCCAGTGGAGCTGCCGGATGACTTCTATTCCACGGACTTCTATACCGACAAGTTGCTGGCGTACCTGAAGACGGGGCAGGGCAGTGGCAAACCCTTCTTCGCGTATGCGGCTTACACCTCGCCACACTGGCCGTTGCAGGCACCGCAGGCTTACCTGGATAAATACCGCGGTCGCTACGACGGCGGCTACGACGCGGTTCGCCAAGCGCGAATCGAGCGGATGAAAGAGAAAGGCCTGCTGCCTGCCGACTTCCAGAGCGCCGCGCCGCTCCCGGTCACCCCGCAGTTGCCTGGCTGGGACCAACTGGACCCCCAGCGCAAGCGCATCGAGGCGCGCAAGATGGAGATCTACGCCGCGATGGTGGACAACCTCGACCACAACGTCGGTCGCCTGCTGGATTACCTGCAGACCAGCGGCCAGATGGACAACACCTTGATCGTTTTCATGTCCGACAACGGCCCCGCTGGCGAACGCCACGAGCAGTACTACCCCGCTGGGCCGAATACCGACAACCGCCTGGAGAATCTTGGCCGACGCGGGTCGCAGATCGACTACGGGCTGCGCTGGGCAGAGGTGAGCGCGGCGCCACTGCGGCTGTTCAAGGGCAGCACCGCCGAAGGCGGTATCAGCGTGCCGGCCATCGTACAATTGCCGGCCAGCCTGCGTCGCCAGGGGCTGGAGCGTGGCGTGGCACGGGTGGATGACCTAGCGCCGACCTTCCTCGCCCTGGCGGGTCTGCCGGACCCGGGTGACCAGTACCAAGGCCAGCCCAAGCATCCCATCACCGGCCGCTCCATGTTGCCGATGCTCGAAGGCAAAGGCCGGGCTGAGCCGGTAATGGCCGGTGAGCTGTTTGGCAGTCGCTATTACCGCGAAGGTAACCTGAAACTCCTTGGCCTAGTGCCCTGGAGCATGCCGGGCCAGCCCCAGCCACCGTTGCGTTGGCAGTTGTTCGACCTGTCGCACGATCGCGGCGAGCAGCACGACCTCGCCGCCAGCCAGCCGGAAACGACGCAACGCTTGCAGCAGGCCTGGCAGGACTACGCCCGCCGGGTCGGTGTGGTCGCACCGCCTCTGGCCAAGGCCCCATGAGGCGCCAGCTCATCGCCTTCGGTTGCTTGAGTGTGCTGGCCCTGGCGGCGGTCGCTGCGCGGCCGCCCACCAGCCTGCCCTTGGGCAATGTCGCCGGCTGCGAGGCCTACGGTGGCTTGCCGGCGGGTTGGGGCAACGACCCGCTGGCCGGGATGGTCAGCATCAGAGGCGGGCGCTTCACCCCCGGCACTGATGGGGGGTACTCGGATGAGCGACCGTTCGCCGCAGTGCACGTCGGCGACTTCTGGATCGATCGCACCGAAGTTACCCGCGCGCAGTTCGGCGCCTTTGTCGAGGCTACCCATTACATCACCGAGGCTGAGCGCTCCGGTGGCGCCGCGTTGTTCCACGTACCGCTGGGCACGGCCAGCGACGGGTCGGCGTTGCCTTGGTGGCGTTACGTAAAGGGTGCTGACTGGCGCCACCCATCGGGCCCGGACGGGCCGTTGGCCAACCCGGACCAGTACCCTGTGACCTTGGTCACCTTGACCGATGCCCAGGCCTACGCGCAGTGGCGCGGCAACGACCTTCCCAGCGAGGCCGAGTGGGAATATGCAGCGCGCGGCGTTGACCCCTCGCAACGTCTCGGCGAGGAACCACGCGACAGCCACGGCCGGCCCTCAGCAAATTACTGGCAGGGTGTGTTCCCGATACAGGACGCAGCTGAGGACGGTTTCGCTGGCGTTGCCCCGGTGGGTTGCTTTGCCGCCAACGCCTCTGGGCTGTTCGACATGATCGGCAACGTCTGGGAATGGACGGCAGATGCCCAGTGGGGGCCGCTGATTAGCCACGCCAATGGCGATCCGAGCCAATTGCGTAGCGCGCTAGCACCGTCGCGTCCCCAGGTCATCAAGGGTGGCTCCTACCTTTGCGCCGCGTCCTATTGCGCCCGCTATCGCACAGCGGCACGTGAGCGCCAGGATGCGGACCTGGCGACCTCTCATGTGGGCTTTCGCACCATTCGCCGAATCCCGCCAACAACCTTGACCCACTCGGAGTGAATCCATGCGCTTGCTTCCTATGCTGTGGGGCGCGTGCGCGCTCCTGATCGTTTCCACTACTGTAATGGCTGATGAAGAGCACGATGCCCGGCGCCTGCTGCAGCAGGCGGTCGACTACTATCGGTCGCAAGGCGATGCCGCCTTCGCCGCTTTCAGCCGCCAGGGGGAGTTCATCGATGGCGAGCACTATGTATTTGTGGTCGACACCCACGGCACCATGCTTGCTAGCGGTGGTACCTCGGCTGTGCTGATTGGGCGGGATGGCAGCGCTGCCCTAGAGCCGGAGCTTCGCGAGGGCTTTCACCAGGCCCTGAATGGCGCAGAAGGGGAGGTGCGGGTCGCCGAGTACCGCTGGATGAACGCACGCGATGGCCTGGCGGAGCGCAAGAGGGTGTTTTTCCAGCGCGTGGGTGACCGGGTCATCGCCGTTGGTCTCTATTTGCCCCGGGCTACACCGCAGCAGGCTGAACAGTTGCCGGATCGTACCGTCGCGGCACTGGAGCAAACTCGGGAGCCAAGTCTCGCTGCCATCAATGCGCTGTCGCCAAGCTTTCGTGACGACGACCTTTATGTCTTTGTCATCAACCTCGATACCGAGCGCTATGTCGCTCACGGCTACAACTTGCGCCTGCTGGGCGTAAAATTCACCCAAGTGCGAGACCCGGACGGCAAGCCGGTGGGTGAGCCAATCCTGGCGCTTATGAAGAATCGTAAGGAGGGCGGATACGATTACCGGTGGAAAAACCC
>NZ_JANIAG010000106.1:0-18975 GCF_028682155.1 Pseudomonas sp. 39004 | reverse complement strand
CCTGGCGTCTTCAGGTCGACCACACGGCTGACGCGGGTGTCGGTACCCGAAATATCCAGCGCGCCGCTGGTCTCCAGCGAAACCTCGTAGCCGGCATCGCACAGTTGCTGAAGCAACGGCAAGGCATTGGGCTGGGCCAACGGCTCGCCCCCCGTGACGCAGACGTAACGCGGCTTGAAACCGGCCACCTGTTCCATGATCGAATCGAGGGTGCGCAGGGTGCCGCCGCTGAACGCGTAGGCACTGTCGCAGTACTGACAGCGCAGGGGGCAACCGGTCAGGCGCACGAAAACCGTGGGCAGCCCAGCCGTTCGTGTTTCACCCTGCAAAGAGTAAAAGACTTCGGTAATGCGTAATGTGTCTTGCATGATCGCCACGGGCGTGACAGCTAAACAGGCTGTCCGCCTCCGTCAGGCACTGTCGC
The DNA here is from genome assembly GCF_028682155.1 of Pseudomonas sp. 39004. Classification (NCBI taxonomy): domain Bacteria; kingdom Pseudomonadati; phylum Pseudomonadota; class Gammaproteobacteria; order Pseudomonadales; family Pseudomonadaceae; genus Pseudomonas; species Pseudomonas sp. 39004. The sequence goes on along the minus strand of NZ_JANIAG010000106.1, from coordinate 18,551 downwards.
GGACTCGACATGGCGTTATCCGCTGCAGCGTGTTTAAGAAAAAGGGCAGTGATTCTAACGAAAAAACCCGCGACTGGCGCGGGTTTCTTGCGAAGGGTGCGGCTTAGAGCTTTTGCAGGTCACGCTGCGCCAGTTGCGCGGCGGATGTGCCAGGGTACTGGGTGATGACCTGTTGCAGAATGCCTTTGACCTTGTCGGTGTGGCCCATGCGGCGCTCGACGTCGGCCAGCTTGTACAGCGAATCAGGCACCTTGCTGTGCTTGGGGTACTTCTGGCTCACCTGCGCGAACGCCTGGCTGGCACCTGGCAGGTCGCCCTTGGCCAGGTTCACCTCACCCAGCCAATACTGGGCATTGCCGGCGTACTGGCTGCTGGGGTACTTGCGCAGGAAGGCGTTGAACGCCTGGCTGGCCTTGTCGAAGTCCTTCTGCTTGATCAGGTCGAAAGCAGCATCGTAATAGAGCTTCTCTTTCGCCGGATCACCGGGCTCGCCACTGGCGGCCGGTTGTTGCGCAGCGGCGCCAGCGGCACCTGCTGCTGCACCGGCGGCGGCATTGGATGCGCCCCCGGTAGAGGAATTGTCAGGGGTCGCGGCAGGCGCGGCACCACTGTTGATGCGACGGTCCAGGTCCTGGTATCGCTCCAGGTTTTCCTGCTTCATGCGCGACACATCGTTTTGCAGCTCTTCGATGATGCCTTGCTGGCGGGAAAGCTGGTCCTGCATCTGTTGCAGCTGCATGAACAGCTGGCCCTGTGCCGAGGCAGGGGTTGAAGCCCCTGCCCCGGCATAGGCGCCGCTCGTGCCATAACCCGCAGGCGGATAACTGCCTGCGTTGTCATCTACTACAGGGACCTCAGCCCAGGCCGCGAGCGGCAGGCTGAGTGCGAGGACGGTTACTACACGGCGGCACATTCGCATGGGAACTTACTTACGCAGTTCTACGCGACGGTTCTGAGCCCAGGATTGCTCGTCGTTGCCAGTGGCAACAGGACGCTCTTCACCGTAGGAGACCAGTTCCAGCTGAGCAGGGGAAACGCCCTGCAGAACCAGGTAACGCTGAACGGCCTTGGCACGACGCTCACCCAGAGCCATGTTGTACTCGCGGGTGCCGCGCTCGTCGGTGTTGCCTTCCAGAACAACGCGGTTGCCGTTGGACTTCAGGTCCTTGGCGTGAACGTCCAGAGCGCGCATGGCTTCTGGCTTCAGGTCCGAGCTGTCGTATTCGAAGTAGAAGGTGGTGATTGCGCGCAGGGCGGCTTCTTCGCTCAGGGAGCCGTCGACAGCGCCAGTGTTGGCACCGTAGCCAGCGTTCGGGTCAACAGCGCCTTCACCAGCGTTGTCACCGCCTTTCGAGGAGCAACCTACAGCTACAGCCATGGCCAGAGCCAGCGCAGCGAATTTACCAAACTTCAGCATTTCCATCGTGAAACTCCTAATGAAACCCCAGTGTGTTAAGCAAAACGTATTACGCCGCAATCAGTTCAGGTAAGGGGACCAGGACGGTTCTCTGACTTCGCCTTGAGCGGTAGGAAGTGGGAGCCTCACGCGGCCATTAAGCGACACGAGCATCAAGACTCCCCGGCCCTGCTGGCGGGTGGCGTAGATTAGCATGGTGCCGTTTGGCGCAACAGTGGGAGACTCATCAAGACTTGTTTCAGAGAGAATCTTTACACTTCCGCGCTGCAAGTCCTGTGCCGCCACTTTGAAGTTGGTGAAGCCCTGCTGACGGTGGATCATCACCAGCGTCTTTTCGTCCGCCGAAAGTTTCGGGTTGGCGTTGTAGTTACCGACGAAAGTTACGCGCTCGGCGCTACCACCACTGACCGACTGCTTGTAGATCTGCGGCTTGCCGCCACGGTCGGAGGTGAAGTACAGGGTGTTGCCATCCTTGCCCCAGAACGGCTCGGTATTGATACCGGGGCCGGCAGTGACACGGCTGATCTGACGCGAAGCCACGTTCATCACGTAGATGTCCGGGTTGCCATCTTTCGACAGCACGAACGCCAGGCGCGAACCGTCAGGCGACCAGGCCGGTGCACCGTTGAGGCCTTCGAAGTTGGTGACCTGCTCACGGCGGCCGGTGTCGATGTGCTGCACGAAGATACGCGGGCGCTTCTGCTCGAACGACACATAGGCAATACGCTTGCCATCCGGTGCAAAGCGTGGCGACAGGATCGGCTCACGCGATTGCAGCAGGGTCACTGCCCGGGCACCGTCGTAGTCCGAACGCTGCAGGGTGTAACGGGTGTTGTTGGTGGAAAAACGCTCGGCCGTCACGTACAGCATGCGGGTAGAGAACGCACCCTTGATGCCGGTGAGCTTTTCGAACGACTGGTCGGCGATGTAGTGCGACATGTCGCGCAGCTGGTCGACGCTGCCCGCCACGCTGCCGGTCAGCACTTGCTGCTCGGTGGCGACGTTGAACAGGGCGTACTGCACCTGCAGACGGCCGCCGGACGGCACGATGCTGCCGACCATCACGTACTGCGCACCCAACGCCTTCCAGTCGCGGAAGATGACTTCGCTGGCCTGGGAAGGCTGGCTGATCATGTTCTGCCGCGGGATCGGCGAGTAGTAGCCGGAGTTGCGCAGGTCGTTGCCAATGATGTCAGCCATGTCTTCGGGCAGCACGCTGCCGCCCTGCAGACCGAACGGCACTACCGCGATGGGCGTGGCCCGGTCGCTGCCGCTGGTGACCAGGATGTTCTTTTCCTCTGCTACGGCCATGCCTGCCACGCAGCACAGCATGACCAGCAGTCCTCGAAGGAGTTTAATCACAACGCTAGATCCTCAGGAGTAAATGTCATCTTGAACGAACGATACCTGTTGAAATCGCTCGGCTTCATACCCTGCATTTCGGTCAGACGACCGATGTTCTTCATTGCTGCCACCGCCGAACTGTCAAACGGGCCGTCGCCACTGGAGCGCAACACGCTGACGTTGGTGATGGTGCCATCTGGCAGCATGTTGATCTGCAGGACTACCGTCATGCCCTTGCGCGCGGAAGGCGGACGTGCCCAGCCCTCGGCTGCGCGCATGCGGATCAGGTCGTCGAAATCGCCGGCCACCTGGTCACCTTGCTCGTCAGCCAGCGCCTGCTGCCGCTCGGTGGTATCGGACAACAGCTCGGCCAGGGCCTGGGCTTTCTTGTCTTCTGCCGACTTGCGGGCCGCTTCCTGTGCCTTTTTCTTCTGGGCGTCTGCCGCAGCCTTTTTCTTGGCCTCTTCAGCTGCCTTCTTCTTCGCGTCCTCGGCCGCCGCTTTCTTCTTGGCGTCCTCGGCTGCTTTCTTCTTGGCCTCTTCGGCTGCCTTTTTCTTGGCATCCTCGGTGGCTTGTTTTTTCGCTTCCTCGGCGGCCTCTTTCTTGGCGTCCTCGGCGGCTTTCTTCTTGGCCTCTTCCTCAGCCTTCTTCTTGGCGATATCGGCCTGCTGTTTCTCGGCGGCTTTCTTCGCCTCATCGGCCTTCTTGGCTTCGGCGGCTTTCTTGGCCTCGGTGGCCTCTTTCGCCTCGGCGGCCTTGGCGGCGTCCTCGGCCTTCTTGGCTTCGGCGGCCTCGCGAGCCTCCTCGGCCTTTTGAGCGGCGTCGGCTTTCTTTTGTTCCGCGGCCTTCACGGCCTCTTGCTCGACCTTCTTCTGCTCCAGCTGCTCGACTTCGGTCTGGCGCGAGGCGGTTTTCTTCGCTTCCCCGGCAATCTTCTGATTGGTCTGGGTAGTCGCCTGGCTCTTGGACTTGAGCTGATACAGAGTAGCCTGGACGATCGGCTTGGAAGGCGGCAGTTCAGGCGTCATGGCAAAACTGACGAACAGCATAGCGAACACCAGCACATGCAGGCCGATGGCCCAGACACTGGGCCAGAAGTAGCTTTCCGAGGCGGATGGCTCTCGCTGTTGCATCAGGGCGCCTCGGTAATCAGGCCAACGTTACCGACACCGGCCTTCTGCAACCCGCCCATGGCACCCATGACCGCGCCGTAGTCGACAGCCTTGTCGCCACGAATGAAGACCTGGGTCTGCTTGCCCTGGTCACGACCGGCAGCAATGATTTTGGTCACTGCGTTGGTCATGTCGGGCAAGGTCATGGCCTTGTCCATCTGTTTATCGGTATCGACTTCGCTGCCGAGGTTCCAATAGTAGGTCTTGTCGGCCTTGATGGAGATGGTAAGGATCTGGACGTTGTTGTCCTGCGGCAAGGCTTCACTGGAAACCTTGGGCAGGTCGACCTTCACGCCCTGGTTGAGCATGGGGGCCGTCACCATGAAGATGACCAGCAGCACCAGCATCACGTCGATGTAGGGCACCACGTTCATCTCGGCGACCGGCTTGCGTTTGTGGCGAACTCGGGCCATGGGCTTCTACCTGATTACTCTTCGCTGGTGTGCACTTTGCGGTGCAGGATCGCCTGGAACTCGTCGGCGAAGGTGTAGTAACGGCCGATCAGCACTTCGCTGCGTGCGGCGAAACGGTTGTAGGCGATAACCGCAGGGATTGCCGCGAACAGGCCGATTGCGGTGGCGATCAGGGCTTCGGCGATACCTGGGGCAACCGTGGCCAAAGTGGCCTGCTGGGCGCTGGCCAGGCCGCGGAAGGAGTTCATGATGCCCCACACGGTACCGAACAAGCCGATGTATGGGCTGGTCGAACCGACAGTGGCGAGGAACGGCAGGCTCTGCTCGAGCTTTTCTTCCTCACGCGAGATGGCCACGCGCATGGCCCGGCCTACGCCTTCCATGACCGCGTCCGGGTCTACGCCCGGCTGCTGGCGCAGGCGCGAGAACTCCTTGAAACCTGCGCGGAAGACTTGCTCCACGCCCGAATCCGGGTCCGGGTTGCTGCCTGCCTGACGGTACAGCTTGGACAGGTCGATACCCGACCAGAAGCGCTCCTCGAAGGCATCCAGCGCACGACGACCGGCGCGCAGCATGGTGCTGCGCTGAAAGATCATGATCCATGAGGTGACCGAGGCGGCCACCAGGATCAGCATTACCAGCTGTACCACCACGCTGGCATTGCTGACCAGACTCCACATGGAGGTATGGTCGACGACGTTAGCTTCCACGCTTATTCTCCTGCATTCGATTGAGTACCCGAGCCGTCCGCCATAAAGGCGTCGCGCAGCTTGGGGGGTATGGCTCGGGGTTTGAAAGTGTCGGCGCGCACGGCGGCCACCAGGAACTGCCCCTCGCAGAGCAGCGTTTCATCCTTTTCCCGCCAGACCTGCTGCACGAAGCGCAGGCTGGCACGATTGAGTTCAAGTACTTGCGCGGTGACCCGTAGCTCATCGTCCAGCCGCGCCGGCGCGTGGTAGCGCGCCTCGCTGGAATGGACCACGAACAACAGGTTTTCACCGGCCAGCTGCGACTGGGAAAAGCCCAGGTGTCGCAACCGCTCGGTACGCGCGCGCTCCATGAATTTCAGGTAGTTGACGTAATACACCACGCCGCCCGCATCGGTGTCTTCGTAATAGACGCGACAACGGTGGGCGAACGGTTCGAGCTGATTTTGCGCGCGCATACTCTAGTGCTTACTCCTCAGCTTGCCAATCCGCTGCGGCAACTGTTTTTTCTTCATTAATGTCTTATTGCCAGCGCGCCTGTGGCATGCCAGCGGTAGGACCACAAAAAGCCGGTTTTGATCTGTCATTCATCGCCTGGCTCGGAAAAATCACCACCCTCCCCCAGGCGCCCAGGAACATTCAGGCCAAAGTGCAGGTAGGCATGCCGGGTGACCACACGGCCGCGCGGCGTGCGCATGATGTAACCCTGCTGGATCAGGTAGGGCTCGAGCACGTCCTCGATGGTGTGACGCTCTTCGCTGATGGCTGCCGCAAGGTTGTCCACCCCCACCGGGCCACCGTCGAATTTCTCGATCATGGTCAACAGCAGGCGGCGGTCGGAGTGGTCGAAACCACGCTCGTCGACGTCAAGCAGGTTCAGCGCAAGGTCTGCCACGGCCTTGGTGATCTGGCCCTTGCCGCGCACCTCGGCATAGTCGCGCACACGGCGCAGCAAGCGGTTGGCGATACGTGGCGTGCCACGGGCACGCCGGGCGATCTCGAAGGCGCCCTGGTCTTCGATGACCAGGCCCAGGATACCGGCGGAACGGCTGACAATGGTCGCCAGGTCCTTGTCGCTGTAGAACTCCAGGCGCTGAACAATGCCGAAACGGTCCCGCAAGGGGTTGGTCAGCATGCCGGCACGGGTGGTGGCCCCCACCAGGGTGAAGGGCGGCAGGTCGAGCTTGATCGAGCGTGCGGCGGGCCCCTCGCCGATCATGATGTCGAGCTGGAAGTCTTCCATTGCCGGGTAGAGCACCTCTTCGACGACCGGTGAAAGCCGGTGGATTTCGTCGATGAACAGCACGTCGTGGGGCTCAAGGTTGGTCAGCATCGCCGCCAGGTCGCCCGGGCGCTCGAGAATAGGCCCCGAGGTACTCTTGACCGACACGCCCATTTCCTGGGCGATGATGTTGGCCAGGGTGGTCTTGCCCAGCCCTGGCGGGCCAAAGATCAAGGTATGGTCAAGCGACTCGCTGCGGCCACGCGCGGCCTGGATGAACAGCGCCATCTGCTCGCGTACCACGGGCTGCCCGATGTAGTCGTCCAGGCGCAAGGGGCGGATCGCGCGGTCCTGGACCTCTTCGCGGTCGCGCCCACTGGCGGCGATCAGACGGTCGGCTTCGATCACTTGGTAATCATCCCTTTGAGGCTGCGGCGGATCAGCTCTTCACTGCTCAGGCCGGCCTTGTCCTTGATGGCGGACACTGCCTTGCTGGCTTCCTGGGGTTTGTAGCCCAGGGAAACCAATGCACTGACCGCATCGGCCTCGGCTGAGGAGTCGCCGCTGGCCGGTGCCGGCCCATCGGACACCAGGGTGAACATGGCCGGCGAGGTCTCCCAGGCCTTGAAGCGGTCCTTGAGTTCGACCAGCAGGCGTTCGGCGGTCTTCTTGCCAACACCCGGCACGCGCACCAGGGCCGAGGTGTCCTGGGCCTGCACGCAGCGCACCAGTTCGTCGGCTTCCAGGCCCGACATCAATGCCAGCGCCAGCTTCGGCCCGACGCCATTGAGGCGAATGAGTTCGCGGAACAGTTCGCGCTCGCGCTTTTCGTGGAAGCCATAGAGCAGGTGGGCGTCTTCACGTACCACCAGGTGGGTGTGCACGGTCACCGTTTCGCCAACCTTGGGCAGGCGATACAGGGTGGTCATGGGCACTTCCAGCTCGTAGCCCACGCCGTTGACGTCGATAATCAGGTGCGGCGGTTGTTTTTCCGCCAGGGTGCCGCGCAAACGTCCAATCACGTTCCGATCCTTCCTCTCGGGGAGCCGGTCAAAGACCGCTCAACCCTATCAGCAAATGCGCCGGGTGAACCTGCCACCCGAACAAAATGTGTATCAGCGCATGAAGCGCTTACAGACGCAAGCGCCCACCGCGCCGGCGTGCCGTGGCCAGGCCATGTGGCACCAGGCTGGAGCGGGTATGGGCATGGCACAGGGCGATGGCGAGGGCGTCGGAGGCGTCGATCTGCGGCTTTTGCGTCAGCTTGAGCAGGTGCATGACCATCATCATCACTTGCTCCTTGTTGGCGCCGCCCGTGCCTGCGACGGCCTGCTTGACCTGGGTGGCACTGTATTCGGCGATTTCCAGCCCCGCCTCGGCCGCCGCCACGATCGCAGCACCGCGGGCCTGGCCGAGCTTGAGCGCCGAGTCGGGGTTGCGGGCCATGAACACCCGTTCAATGCCCATGGTTACCGGCTCGTGCAGCCTGATGACCTCGCTGACACCGCGAAAGACAATCTGCAGACGTTCATGCAACTCGCCACTGCCCGTGCGGATACAACCCGACGCCACATACTCGCAACCACGGGCCGTTTGGCGAACCACGCCGTAACCGGTGATCCGCGAGCCGGGGTCGATACCAAGAATCAGAGTCATAACGCCTGTCGTATTTAGGGATGCATTTTTGCAAACTGCACCGGCCCTTTCGCGGGGCGAGCCCGCCCCCACAAGTACCCCGCTGGCCTTAAGGATGGCAGGGACCTGTGGGAGCGGGCTCGCCCCGCGAAAGGGCCGGTACAGACGCTGAAAAACTCACATGCCTGGCTTGATACGCCAGCACACCTTAGCCGAGTTTTTCCATGATCTCGTCAGAAATCTGCGCATTGGAATAGACGTTCTGCACGTCGTCCAGATCCTCGAGCATGTCGATCAGCTTGAGCACCTTTTCTGCGCCTTCAAGGTCGAGCTCGGCGCTGGTGGTCGGCTGCATGACGATTTCGGCGTCATCGGCATTGAAGCCGGCCTCTTCCAGGGCATTACGCACAGCGTAGAAGCTGTTGAAGGAAGTGAAGACGTCGAACGAGCCATCGTCATTGCTCACCACGTCGTCGGCATCGGCCTCCATCGCGGCTTCCATCAAGGCGTCTTCATCCACGCCCGGCGCGAAGCTGATCTGGCCCTTGCGCTCGAACAGGTAGGCCACCGAGCCATCGGTACCGAGGTTGCCACCACACTTGGTGAAGGCATGACGCACGGCCGCGGCAGTACGGTTGCGGTTGTCGGTCATGGCCTCGACCATGATCGCCACGCCACCTGGGCCGTAACCCTCGTAGCTGAGCTCTTCGACGTTGTCGCTTTCGTTGGTGCCAGCACCACGGGCAACGGCGCGGTCGATGATATCGCGGCTCATGTTGGCGCCAAGGGCCTTGTCCAGCGCCAGACGCAGGCGCGGGTTGGACGCCGGATCACCGCCGCCCTGCTTGGCTGCAACGGTCAGCTCGCGGATCCACTTGGTGAAGACCTTGCCTCTCTTGGCATCCTGGCGCTCTTTGCGGTGCTTGATGTTCGCCCACTTGGAATGACCAGCCATAACGACTCCAAATTCTTTGAAACACAAACAATTGCGCCCCTGACGGGGCGCAACGACAAAAAAACCTGCGCCGTAACGCAAAGGCGCATCCATGTGGATGCGCCCGGGGCCCGCTTACTCGACCTTGGTCTGTTCGCGCAGGCGGATGTGCAGCTCGCGCAAGGCTTTAGCGTCGACCATGCCTGGGGCCTGGGTCATGACGCAGGCAGCGCTCTGGGTTTTCGGGAAGGCGATCACTTCACGGATCGACTGGGCGCCGGTCATCAGCATGACCAGGCGATCCAGGCCGAAGGCCAGGCCACCGTGAGGCGGGGCGCCGAACTTCAGGGCGTCGAGCAGGAAGCCGAACTTCTCTTCCTGTTCTGCCGCTTCGATACCCAGCAGACGGAACACCGCCTGTTGCATCTCTTTGCGGTGGATACGGATCGAGCCGCCACCCAGTTCGGTGCCGTTCAGCACCATGTCGTAAGCACGCGACAGCGCGGTGGCCGGGTTGGCCTCCAGCTCTTGCGGGGAGCACTTCGGTGCAGTGAACGGGTGGTGCAGCGCAGTGAAGCTGCCGTCGTCGTTCTCTTCGAACATCGGGAAGTCGACAACCCACATCGGCGCCCATTCGCAGGTGTGCAGGTTGAAGTCGTTACCCACCTTGATCCGCAGCGCGCCCAGGGCTTCGCTGACGATCTTGGCCTTGTCGGCGCCGAAGAACACGATGTCGCCATCGACTGCGCCCACGCGATCGAGGATCACGTTGAGGTTGGCCTCAGGGATGTTCTTGACGATCGGCGACTGCAGGCCTTCGACGCCTTTGGCGCGCTCGTTGACCTTGATGTAGGCCAGGCCCTTGGCACCGTAGATGCCGACGAACTTGGTGTACTCGTCGATCTTGCTGCGCGGCATGCTGGCGCCGCCTGGCAGACGCAGGGCGGTAACGCGGCATTTAGGATCGTTGGCCGGGCCTGCGAAGACCTTGAACTCGACGTCCTTGAGCTGATCGGCAACGTCGACCAGTTCCAGCGGGTTACGCAGGTCTGGCTTGTCGGAACCGTAACGGCGCATGGCTTCTTCGAAGGTCATGTGCGGGAAATCACCGAACTCCAGGTCCAGGACTTCCTTGAACAGCTTGCGGATCATGCTCTCGGTGAGGCCCATGATCTCGGCTTCATCGAGGAAGCTGGTCTCGATGTCGATCTGGGTGAATTCCGGCTGGCGGTCAGCACGCAGGTCTTCGTCACGGAAGCACTTGGCGATCTGGTAGTAACGGTCGAAACCGGCAACCATCAGCAGCTGCTTGAACAGCTGGGGCGACTGCGGCAGGGCAAAGAAGCTGCCAGCGTGGGTGCGGCTCGGCACCAGGTAGTCACGCGCGCCCTCTGGGGTGGCGCGGGTGAGGATCGGCGTCTCGACGTCGAGGAAGCCGTTCTCGTCGAGGAAGCGACGGATGCTGCTGGTGATGCGCGAACGCAGACGCAGCTTGTCGGCCATTTCCGGGCGACGCAGGTCGATGAAGCGGTAGCGCAGGCGGGTTTCCTCGCCGACGTCGGAGTATTCGTTGAGCGGGAACGGCGGCGTTTCGGCCTCATTGAGGACCTGCAGGTCGTAGCCCAGCACTTCGATGCCACCGGAGGCCATGTTCGGGTTGACCGCGCCTTCCGGACGGCGGCGTACCTTGCCGGTGATCTGCACGACGTACTCGCTGCGCACACGGTCGGCGGCAGCGAAGGTTTCGGCGCGATCAGGGTCGAACACGACCTGGGCCATGCCCTCGCGGTCACGGATGTCGAGGAAGATCACCCCGCCGTGGTCGCGGCGACGATGGACCCAGCCGCAAAGGGTGACTTCCTGGCCGTCCAGGCTCTCGTTCAGTTGGCCGCAATAATGGCTGCGCATCATGATGGTGGTTTCGCTTCTCGTGATTCGTGTATTCGGTGGAGGCCTTGGCCGCCCAGAGGGCTAATACTGCAAGACCCGGTCACAGCATTCAACTCAGTCGGCCTTGTCGCCGCCTGCCAGATTCTTTTTTGCCCCGGTCTTGAAGTCGGTTTCGTACCAACCGGTGCCGCTCAGGCGAAAGCCTGGGACAGACAGCAGCTTCTTCAGTGCCGGCGCCTGACAGGCCGGGCAATCGGTCAGCGGCGCGGCGCTGATCTTCTGCAGCGCTTCCATGCGGTGCTCGCAGGACGCACATTGATAGTCATAAAGGGGCATGGGTGTCTCTCGTCAACCATAACGCTGGCTGCCGGGGCAGCAAAAAGCGGGATTATATATGGTTAGCAAGCACTGCGCAGCCCGCCTGGCGATCAGCGTGCACTCGGCGGGTCGAGCAGCCAGGCGACGCAGATCACGCGGATCAGGCCGCTGAAGTTGCGCACCCCGCCCTGGCGCAGATGTACCTCGCGGTCCACATACGACAGCACCGCGCTGACCGAACAGCAGTTGGCCTCGGCGATACGCTCCAGAATGCCCCAGTAGACTGCTTCCAGCCGCAGGCAGGTTGAAAAACCATTGAGCCGGACCGAGCGTGACACCGGCCTGATCTGCAGCATGTCGAAATCGGCTTTGAAGGGGTCGACGCATTGCTTGCCTGACCAGCAACCCTGGCCAGCGCCCCGCTTGTCCACTTGCCTCGCCATCGGGCCACTCCATCGACTGTCATTGCCCTGCACTTAGGGCCACGGCAACCATGAAGCGCCAGCCTGCGCATCCGCAGCAGCGGCAAAACCTTCCCGCAGAAATGCAGAAAGCCCGGTTGCCGTGACGGCAACCGGGCTTTTCAGGCATTTCTGACGCTACGGCGGCTATTTACCGTCAAGCAACACGCGCAGCATCCAGGCAGTTTTTTCGTGTACCTGCATGCGCTGGGTCAGCAAGTCGGCGGTCGGCTCATCGCTGACCTTGTCCACCACCGGGAAGATGCTGCGTGCAGTGCGCACGACCGCTTCCTGGCCTTGCACCAGCTGACGGATCATCTCATCCGCCACCGGCACGCCCTCCTCCTCCTTGATCGAAGAATGCCGCGCATAAAATGCATAGGAACCCGGTGCCGGGAAGCCCAGGGCACGAATCCGCTCGGCGATCGAGTCGACCGCCAGGGCCAGCTCGTTGTATTGCTCTTCGAACATCAGGTGCAGGGTGCGGAACGAAGGGCCGGTGACGTTCCAATGAAAGTTATGGGTTTTCAGATACAGCACATAGGTATCCGACAACAGGCGCGACAGCCCTTCGACGATGGACTTGCGATCTTCTTCACTGATACCGATATCGATTGCCATGAAGTTCCCCTTTCCATAAGGCTTGATGATCAAGCGGGCCCTTCACACTGTATCAACACTTGGCAGAAGCCGCCTGTGACCTGGCGCAACACATCGGCTGCGCAGACCTGCGGTTTGAGTAGCCTGCGCCTTTGCTGTTAAATAGGCAGGGTGCCACCCGTGCGGATTGTCATTGCCGGGTGCATAGGCTGGCACACCACGTGTTCGCGCTTTACACCTCATGCGCACCGTGTCGCCAGCTCTTCCTGTGATCAGCTTGTCAACTGTGAGCCAACCCCATGTTCAAGATCGTCCATCTGGTGACGGGCGTAGCGGCTTTGCTGCTATCGCTCATGCCCAGCCTGAAAACCGATGCAACACCCTTCCTGCAGCAACCCGATGCGGTCTACCTGGCACTGCTCGGCCTGCTTAACCTGGTATTGGCCCCGGTCTTGCCGCTGTACTACCGAGGTGCACGGCAACAACTGCAACACCTGGCCTGCGCCTTGCTGGTGGTCGCCGTGGTACTGCAGACCCTGACCTTGCTGGCTCGGCCCGAGATGGGCAACCTGGCTGCGCTGGTCTGCGCGGTGCTGGCCGTGGCCCTGCACCTGGCCGCAGGTTTCGCCCGCGGCCCCCGCAAGGCCCGCAACAGCCAGAGCGCCCCACTGGAGGCCGGCAACCGCGATACGGGCACCGTGAAGTGGTTCAATACCTCCAAAGGCTTTGGCTTCATTTCCCGCGATTCGGGCGATGACATCTTTGTGCACTTCCGCGCTATTCGCGGCGAAGGCCACCGGATTCTGGTGGAAGGCCAGCGCGTCGAGTTTTCGGTCATGCACCGTGACAAAGGCCTGCAGGCCGAAGATGTGGTGGCAGTAACCCGTCGCTGACCTTGCCAGCCCTGGTGCAATGCCAGGGCTGCCTGAACTCAATAATGAGGGGGCGGCGCCTCTTCTCCCTCGCTGCCGTACTGCCCTACCATTTCTTCGTAACGCTTGAGCAGTTCGGCCATCTGCAGTTGCAAGCGGTCGATCACACGCCCCTGCTCGACCACCACATCATTCAGCGCCTGGAGCGTGTCGTCCTGGAACGCCTGGCGGGTTTCAAGCTCGATGATTCGCGATTCAGGTGACATGTCAGGCCTCCTGGTAATCGTTGTCGAGCAGCGTGCGAAGGCGCTGACGGATGGCGTCGACCTGCCCTGGCGCATACTCGACCGCAGGCACCTTGCCCCACACCGGCGCAGGCCAGGCAGCATCGCCATGGCGGCGAACGATGACGTGCATGTGCAGCTGGCTGACCACATTGCCCAGCGTGGCAATGTTCATCTTGTCAGCCTTGAACTCGCCCTTGAGCGCCTGCGCCAGGTCAGTGGTTTCCTTGAACAGCTGCGCTTGGTCTTCCTGGCTCAAGTCGAACACTTCGCTCACGCCGGCGCGCTTGGGCACCAGGATGAACCAGGGGTAATTGGCATCTTTGCTAAGCAGCAGACGGCACAACGGGAAGTCTCCAAGCACCAGGGAGTCCTGCTGCAAACGCGTATCCATCTCAAACAATGCAAAACCTCCAACAGACAAAAACGGGCCCGTCCTACACGGGACATTGGGCAAGGATACCTTGCTTCGCCGGCGCCGGCATGCAAGCGCTGCGGTGCGCTGCACACTTTAAGTTCATCTACGCCCCCCGCCTGCACAACTGCGGTAACACAGCGCTACTTTTCGCACCAAAATGAGGCCGCAAACGAGCACACCACTACGCTTTTACCCACTCGAATGACACTGCATTAACAGTGGCCGGTAACACATTGACTTTTATGACAGCTTTTGGGTTTGAAACGCCTAACTTATCTGGCACACCATCAGACAAGCCTCAGCCCGTGTTTCCGGTACTTTCCGACCTTCGGCACCCCCATTTGTGAAAATTTCATGAACCGGGGTTAATTTTGTGCACGCTTGTTGCATTCCCTCCACACCAAGTCGGCACGACATCTGCATCAAGGGATGTACGCGACAAATAACAACAGCCGCTTTGGATACACCAGGGAGTTTCCCTAGCCGTAATCTGTAGTTACAGATTCGTTACGGCGACAGGAACGGCGCTGGCGTTGTACGGCCCGGGAATCCGGGACGTGATTTGCGACATGGAATTACCTACAAGCGACATGACCATAAAGTTCCCGAAAGGTTCTATATGCCCATATCGCCAACAACAGTCAGCGTGCTATACATTTCCGCCGACATAACAAGAAAGAGCTGCCCCATATAACTAAAAGACTTGGGCGCAGCGGTACTCTTCCTAAAAACCAAAGGAGCAAATCACGATGCGCGTGATGAAGTGGAGCATGATCGCCCTGGCCGTTTCGGCAGGGACCTCGCAATTGGCCTTCGCCTCTGCACAAGACGAGTCCAAGGGTTTCATCGAAGACAGCCAGCTGAACGTCAAAACTCGCATGCTGTACTTCAGCCGTGACTTCCGCAACAACCCAGCCGGCACCCAGAGCCGCGTGGAAGAAACCGGCCTTGGCTTCCTCGGCACTTACGAATCGGGCTTCACCCAGGGCACCGTAGGCTTCGGCGTCGACGCCATCGGCATGCTTGGCCTGAAGCTGGACAGCGGCCGTGGCCGTGCCGGCACCGGCCTGTTCCCACAAGGCTCCGACGGTCGCTCGCAAGATGATTACTCCGAAGGCGGTGGCGCTGTAAAAGTGCGCATCTCCAATACCGTGCTGAAGTTCGGCGACCAGTTCACCGCCATGCCAGTATTCGCCACCGACGACAGCCGACTGCTGCCGGAAGTTGCCGAAGGCGGCCTGATCACCAGCAACGAGATCAGCGGCCTGACCCTGAACGCCGGTCACTTCACCGCGATGAATGCCCAGGCTCAGACCTACCACGACAGCCTGAACCTGACCGAAGCCAACATCTTCGGTGGCACCTACGCCTTTACCGACAGCCTCAGCACCAGCATCTACTACTCGCGCGTCGAAGATCACTTCCGCAAGTGGTACGGCAACGTGAACTGGGCGCTGCCGATCAGCGACAAGCAAGGCCTGGTGTTCGACTTCAACATCTATGACACCAAGTCCATCGGCGACAACCGCACTGGCGCGTTCGTCACCAAGTCCGACGGCAGCAACGAACTCGACAACATCGCAGCCAGCCTGTCCGGCGCCTACAACATCGGCGCCCACACCTTTACCCTGGCCTACCAGAAGGTCAGCGGTGACGGCGACTACGCCTACGGCGTAGACGGCGGCGGTACCGTGTTCCTGGCCAACTCCATCGCCCGTTCCGACTTCAACGCCGAAGACGAGAAATCCTGGCAGGCGCGCTACGACCTGAACTTCGCCGAGTTCGGCGTGCCAGGCCTGACCTTCATGACCCGTTATGCTCGCGGTAGCGGTGCAACCACCCGCACCACCGACAACGGCAAGGAATGGGAACGCGACATCGACGTCAAGTACGTCATGCAGAGCGGCCCAGCGAAGGACCTGAGCTTCCGTGTCCGTCAGGCCACTTACCGCTCCAGCGACGGTGTGTACTACGGTTCGAGCTCGATCGACGAACTGCGTCTGATCGTCGAGTACCCGCTGAGCATCCTGTAAGCCTCGCTTATAGTGCCCCGCACCTGAAAAAGCCCGGCACGATTGCCGGGCTTTTTCTTGGCTGACAATTGCCACGCCCTGGGGCATCCTGTACGCCTTCGTTTCACCCCCGTACAATGCGGGGTCATTTCAACGTCTTAGGCAATCGACACGGCCCACCATGCGCACCAGTCAATATTTGCTCGCCACCCAGAAAGAAACCCCTGCCGACGCAGTGGTCATCAGCCACCAGCTCATGCTGCGCGCCGGCATGATCCGCAAACTGGCCTCGGGCCTGTACACCTGGCTGCCGATGGGCTTGCGAGTAATGCGCAAGGTCGAAGCCGTGGTCCGCGAAGAAATGAACGCCGCCGGCGCCCTGGAAGTGCTGATGCCTAGCATCCAGCCCGCCGAACTGTGGCAGGAATCCGGCCGCTGGGAGCAGTATGGCCCCGAGCTGCTGCGCCTCAAAGACCGCCACAATCGTGATTTCTGCGTTGGCCCGACCCACGAAGAAGTCATCACCGACCTGGCCCGTAACGAGCTGTCCAGCTATAAACAGCTGCCGCTCAGCATGTACCAGATCCAGACCAAATTCCGTGACGAGATCCGCCCGCGCTTCGGCCTGATGCGCGGCCGCGAGTTCATCATGAAGGACGCCTATTCCTTCCATGCCGACCAGGCTTCCCTGCAGGAAACCTACGACCGCATGCACCAGGCGTACACCAACATCTTTACCCGCCTGGGCCTGGACTTCCGCCCTGTGCAGGCCGACACCGGCTCCATCGGTGGCAGCTATTCGCACGAGTTCCACGTTTTGGCCGAGTCCGGCGAAGACGATGTGATCTTCAGCGACAGCTCCGACTACGCCGCCAACATCGAGAAGGCCGAGGCCATCCCGCGTGAAACCGTGCGCCCTGCCCCTGCCGAAGAGCTGCGCCTGGTCGACACCCCGGACGCCAAGACCATCGCGCAACTGGTCGAGCAGTTCGGCCTGCCGATCGAGAAAACCGTCAAGACCTTGATCGTGCGCGGCGCCGAAGAAGGCAAGCTGATCGCCCTGATCGTCCGTGGTGACCACGAGCTCAACGAAATCAAGGCCACCAAACTGGAACAGGTTGCCGACCCGCTGGTCATGGCTACCGAAGCCGAACTGCACGACGCCATTGGCGCCGGCGCAGGTTCGCTCGGCCCGCTGAACCTGCCGCTGGAATGCATCATCGACCGTTCGGTTGCCCTGATGAGCGACTTCGGCATCGGCGCCAACATCGACGACAAGCACTACTTCGGCGTCAACTGGGAACGCGACCTGCCGGTACCGCAAGTCGCCGACCTGCGTAATGTCGTCGAAGGCGACCCGAGCCCGGACGGCCAGGGCACCCTGGTGATCAAGCGCGGCATCGAAGTCGGGCACATCTTCCAGCTCGGCACCAAGTACAGCGAGGCGCTCAAGTGCCAGGTACTGGGCGAGAACGGCAAGCCGGTGGTGCTGTCGATGGGTTGCTACGGCATCGGCGTTTCCCGCGTGGTCGCCGCCGCGATCGAGCAGAGCTACGACGACAAAGGCATCATCTGGAACGATGCCCTGGCGCCGTTCCAGATCGCCCTGGTGCCGCTGCGCTACGAAACCGACGTGGTTCGCGAGGCTACCGACAAGCTGTATGCCGAACTGACCGCCGCCGGTTTTGAAGTATTGCTGGACGACCGCGACAAGAAGACCAGCCCAGGCATCAAGTTTGCCGACATGGAGCTGATCGGCATTCCGCACCGCATCGTCGTCAGCGACCGCGGCCTGGCCGAAGGCAACCTGGAATACAAGCACCGCACCGAACAGGATGCTCAAGCGCTGCCACTCAATGAAGTGCTGTCGTTCCTGCAGGCCCGCGTTCGCCGCTGATAATCAATGCACGAGTGATCATGTCCAAGCGAAGTACCTTTACCCTGGGGGGCGCCGCACTTAGCGGCGCCCTGCTCATCAGCGGCTGCGCCAACCAGATGTCCCAGCGCAGCGAGCATGAGGAGCGCGTCGAGCGCAAGTTGCTCGAACACAGTCTGCAGATCGATGTCGGCGAGCCGAAGGTGATGGAGCTGCCGCAACGACGTGTGCGCGTGCATGAGCAGAAGCGCTTCGAAGTCACCGAATTCGAAGTCACCCGTCGCTACGACCGCTACACGCCCTACCAGCCCTGGCGGGAGGTCTACGAGATCCCGCTGGGCGCGGTGGCTGTGGTGGCCGGCGTGGGCGCCAACGTGGTCAATGTGTTCGCCTTGGGCAACCTGCCCGAAAGCGTCACCCACGACTGGCTCAGCTATGGCGTGGCGGGGCTCAACCCGTTCATGAACGTGCAGTCCAACGGTCGCGCCCAGCAGAACCTGGCCGGGATCAGCGAAGTGCAGAAGGACCAGCGCGAAGAATCCACCAGCCTGCCCTGGAGCGAGCGCCTGGTCGAGGTCAAGGCCGGCAAGATGACCCACGAGCTGACCACCGACAGAAACGGCGTACTGCGCTTGAACCTGCTCGACAGCCCGTTCTCCGAGCAGAACCTCAACCACATTGGTACCCTGCACTTGCAGGTGGTCGATGAGGACAACGCGGTGCGCGGTGACGCCAGCCTGCTGGTCAGCGCCACCCTGCGCAACAAGCTGCTCGAAGCCCACGAACTGATCTTCGACGACCTGGAAGACGATGATGTCGGCCAGTGGGTACACCGGGTCAAACGCTTGTCCGAACTGGGCCTGGAAGAGGAAGCCAGCGAAATGGAGCAGAGCCTGATCGAGCTGACGCGCAACGATCCGGAACTGCAGCAGGAGTTTCTGCAATCGCTGACCAAGGCAACCGGGCAGATCGGAAG
>NZ_JANIAG010000105.1:0-19399 GCF_028682155.1 Pseudomonas sp. 39004 | reverse complement strand
AGGCCTCCTGGTAGCTGTTTTCGGCATGCAGGTAGTCGAGCACCTCGGGGGACGCTGAGCCAGGCCCAACCACTGCCGAAGCGGCTCAGTGCAGCTTTGGTGAACGCGTCCTTGAAGGCATCGAAACCACCCAGCTCGGCTTCGATCGCCTTGGCCACCTGACCGTGCGGCTGGCCGCCACCCTGTGGCGCCATCACGGTCCAGAACAGCGTGTGGTTGGCGTGGCCACCCCCTTGGTTGATCACTGCAGCCTGCAGCTTCTCTGGCAACTGCTTGACCGCGCCGACCAACTGTTCCACCGACCACTCGGCCCATTCGGTGCCTTCGATAGCGGCGTTGAGGTTGTTGATATAGGTCTGGTGATGCTTGCTGTGGTGAATCTCCATTGTCTGGGCATCGATGTGCGGTTCCAGCGCATCGTAGGCATAGGGCAACGCAGGCAAGGTGTGTGGCATGTCAGTGGATTCCGTAAGCGTGGGGTCTGGGTGTCACGTCTGCCTTCGCCGCCAGCGCGCTGGCCTCGGGTGCGTGACGGTTGAGCAGGCGCTCGGTGCGCGGGTACTGGCCGTACTCGGCGATGAAATTCAGCAACTCGGTGTAGGTGCGCCCACTGTGGCGCAGCGCGGCATCGCGCAGTGCCTGGGGCAAGCGGGCCTCCTGGCTGGCCTGCAGCAGGCGCTGATGCGCAGAGCACAGGTAGTCGGCGCTCTCGTGCGGCTGGTTCAGGCGCAGGTGCAGGTCGGCCAGGTTGTGGTGAGCGATGACGAACACTGCCACCGCTTCGTCGACGTCATGCCAGCGCTCGAACAGCACCTGGGCCAGCGCCAGGGCTTGCAGGTAGTGTTCCCGTGCATCGACCCACTCACCTTGCTCGAACAGGTGGTTGGCCATTTCGGTGGTGCGTTTCCAGTGCTGCATGACGTGTCTCCTGCGCCGGGGTCAGATCCCGCCGGCGGTGAGTTTTTCCGGGTCGAGCAGCGCTTCCAGCTGGTCGCGCGACAAGTCGGTATGCTCCAGCGCCACATCGATGATCGGGCGGCCCTGCTTGTAGGCGGTCTTGGCGATTTCGGCGGCCTTGAGATAGCCGATGATCGGGTTCAGCGCCGTGACCAGGATCGGGTTGCGCGCCAGCGCCTCTTTGAGCTTGCCTTCATTGACCTTGAACGTGGCGATGGCCTTGTCGGCCAACAAGCGGCTGACGTTGGCCATCAGCTCGATGCTTTCCAGCAGGTTGCGGGCGATCACCGGCAGCATCACGTTCAGCTCGAAGTTGCCCGACTGGCCGGCGATGGCGATGGTCGCGTCATTGCCGATGACCTGCGCAGCCACCATGGCGGTGGCTTCCGGGATCACCGGGTTGACCTTGCCCGGCATGATCGAAGAGCCAGGCTGCAGGCCTTGCAGTTCAATCTCGCCAAGGCCGGCCAACGGGCCGGAGTTCATCCAGCGCAGGTCGTTGGCGATTTTCATCAGCGCCACCGCAGCAGTCTTGAGCTGGCCGGAAAGGGCCACGGCGGTGTCCTGCGAGCCGATCAGGGCAAACAGGTTCTGCCCAGGCGTGAACTCGACCTGGGTCAGGGCACTGAGCTGGCGCGCGAAGCCGGCAGCGAACTGTGGGTGGGCGTTGATACCCGTGCCCACGGCCGTACCGCCCTGGGCCAGCGCCTGCAGGCTCGGCAGGGTTGCCTCGATGTGCGCCTGCGCGCCTTTGATTTGTGCTGCCCAACCGTCGAGCACCTGGCTCATGCGCACGGGCATGGCGTCCATCAGGTGGGTACGGCCGGTCTTGACGAACGGGTGTACTTGCTGTGATTTGGCCTCGATCACCTGTACCAGGTGACGCAACGCCGGCAGCAGTTGCTCGTGTAGCGCCAGGGCGGCACTGACATGGATGGTGGTCGGGATGATGTCGTTGCTGCTCTGGCCGCAGTTCACATGGTCGTTGGCATTGACCGCATCACCCAGTACGCGGGTCGCCAGAGTGGCGATCACCTCGTTGGCGTTCATGTTCGAACTGGTGCCGGAACCGGTCTGGAACACATCCACCGGGAAGTGCTGGATGAAATCTTCCGCCAGCAGTTGCTCGACTGCCTTGACGATGGCCTGACCCTGCTCGGCGCTCACCTGCTCCAGCTCGATGTTGGCCTTGGCCGCTGCGGCCTTGGCCAGCAGCAATGCGCGAATGAACTGGGCCGGCATGCGCTGGCCGCTGACCGGGAAGTTGTCGACCGCGCGCTGGGTCTGGGCGCCATACAGGGCCTCGGCAGGCACCTGCAGCTCACCCATGCTGTCACGCTCGATACGGGTATTACTCATCGTCTAGTCCTTGCATCAGTTCATCGGGAGAAATCGAAGGCAGCAGCACGCAATTGGCCAATTGCAGGGCGTAGGGCTGCCAGCGCTGGTTCTGTTCGCGGCGGTCGAGGTTGCGCAGGTCGAGCAAGGGTCGCCAGGCCTGGTCCAGGCACAGGCAGCGCCAATGCCAGGGCAGCATGCGGTCGCAAGCGGTATCCAGGAGCAGGCGGAAGGAGGTCAGGGCCACCGTCCATGGCAAGGTTTCGGTGCAGCACACCAGGTAGCGGCCTTCGGCCAGGTAGTGCTCGATCAGGCGCGGCTCATCGGGCTCGAGCGCGCAGCGAATGCGCCGGCTGAGCCAGCGCCAGTTTTCCAGGTAGGGCAACTCGTGGAGGACGGATTTCATGAACACCATCGCCAAGCAACTGGGTAATGATATTCATTATTAAGTGATAAATAGAATCACTTCAAGAGGGCATCGACCAAAGCAGGGAGCAAGCAGGCATAAAAAAACCCGGCGCGCAGGCCGGGTTTAGCAAATCAGGCGGCCACTCAGCTGCCGGCAACGGTCATCCGTTCGATCAGCACCGAGCCCGTGTGAATATTGCTGCGAGTCTCAAGATCGCTACCGATAGCCACGATTTGCTGGAACATGTCCTTCATGTTCCCCGCGATGGTCACTTCCTGGACCGCATGCTGGATCTCGCCGTTCTCGACCCAGAAGCCTGCAGCACCACGCGAATAGTCGCCCGTGACCATGTTCAGACCATGCCCCATCAACTCGGTCACCAGCAAACCACGCCCCATGCGGCGAATCAGGGCAGCCTGGTCCTCGACGCCGTGGGTCACATACAGGTTGTGCACACCACCGGAGTTGGCCGTGCTCGGCAGGCCGAGCTTGCGCCCGGAATAGGTACCCAGCAGGTACGACACCAGCTCACCTTTGTCGACGAACGGTTTGGCGTAGGTCGCCAGGCCGTCACCGTCGAACGCAGCACTGCCCAAGGCCCGGGGAATATGCGGGCGCTCATCGAGGGTCAACCAGCTTGGGAACAGGCGCTGCCCAATGGTGCCTTCAAGAAACGACGACTTGCGGTACAGGTTGCCGCCGGAGATGGCCGACAGGAAGCTGCCAAACAGGCCGCCGGCGAGCTCTGCCGAGAACAGCACTGGCACTTCGCACGTCGGCACCGGGCGCGCGCCGAGACGGCTGGCCGCACGCTGGGCCGCACGCTGGCCAATGCTGCTTGGGTCGGCCAACAAATTGCCCTGGCGGTTTACGTCATACCAGTAGTCACGCTGCATCTGGCCATCACCCTCGGCGATCATCACGCAGCTCAGGCTGTGTCGGGTCGAGGCGTAGCTGCCGATGAAGCCGTGGCTGTTGCCATACACTCGGCACCCTTGGTGAGTGTTGAGCGTGGTGCCATCGGCATTGAGAATGCGCGGATCGGCGTCGAACGCCGCGGCCTCGCAGGCCAGGGCCATCTCGATCGCTTTCTCGGGTTCGATGCCCCAGTCGTGGTAAAGGTCCAGGTCCGGGATATCGCGGGCCATCAGCGCGGCGTCGGCCAAGCCGGAGCATTCGTCTTCGGACGTATGCTTGGCGATCGCCAGGGCGGCGGCAACGGTTTCGCGGATCGCCTCGGGGCCACTTGCCGAGGTACTGGCCGAGCCTTTGCGCTGGCCGACATAGAGGGTGATGCCAAAGCCCTGGTCACGGTTGAACTCGACCGTTTCGACCTCGCGCTGACGCACCGTGGTGGACAGGCCCTGCTCCAGCGAGACCGCCACTTCACAGGCACTGGCGCCCTGGCGACGCGCTTCGGCGATAATCGCTTCGACCTGCTCCTGCAAGGCTGGCAGGTCTTTCGGACCTACGCTCTGGACTGCACTCATGGTTCTCTCCACTCAAATTCTGCGTTCGGCGAGGGTCATTCTACGACCGGGCCGGACAAGCGGCCCCCGACTGGTTATCATGGCGGCGATTTCTAGCGGACTGCCACCATGGTTGATTCAAACGACGACGCCTTCGACGGCGAAAAAAGCAAAACCCAGATCAAGCGCGAACTGCATGCACTGGTCGAACTCGGCGAGCGCCTCACTACGCTCAAGGCCGACACCCTGGCACGCCTGCCGTTGACCGACGAGCTGCGCAAGGCGCTGGCCGAGGCCAGCAAGCACACCGCTCACGGTGCCCGCAAACGCCACATGTCGTTTGTCGGCAAGCTGATGCGTGTGCAGGACCTGGATGCCATCCATGCCTTGCTCGAACAGATGGACAGCTCGACCCGCCAGTACAACGAGCGTTTCCACGGCCTGGAGCGCTGGCGCGACCGGTTGATCGACGGCAATGACGAAGACCTTGAACGCTTCGTCAACGAGTACCCCGATACCGATCGCCAGCAAATGCGCTCGCTGATCCGCCATGCCCAGCACGAGAAGGCGCGTAACAAACCGCCTGCCGCCGCGCGCAAGGTGTTCAAGTACATCCGCGACCTCGACGAGCTGCAGCGCGGATTGCGCTGATTGCCCAGGGGCTGCTGCGCAGCCCCCATGCCTGTCACGCCCCGGTCCCGCCGACGGTGATCGCATCGAGTTTCAGCGTCGGCTGCCCGACCCCTACCGGCACCGACTGCCCATCCTTGCCGCACGTACCGACGCCACTGTCCAGCGCCAGGTCATTGCCGACCATCGATACCCGGCTCATCGCCTCCGGCCCGTTGCCAATCAACGTTGCACCCTTGACCGGCGCGGTGATTTTGCCGTCTTCGATCAGGTAAGCCTCACTGGTGGAGAAGACGAACTTGCCGCTGGTGATATCCACCTGGCCACCGCCCAGGTTGGCGCAATAGATGCCCCTCTTCACCGAAGCGATGATTTCCTGCGGGTCGCTTTCGCCCGCGCGCATGTAGGTGTTGGTCATGCGCGGCATCGGCAGATGGGCGTAGGATTCGCGGCGGCCATTGCCGGTCACGGCCATGCCCATCAGGCGGGCGTTCAGTTTGTCCTGCATGTAGCCTTTGAGCACACCGTTCTCGATCAGCGTGGTGCACTCGGTCGGGGTGCCTTCGTCATCCACGCTCAACGAACCGCGGCGGCCTTCAAGGGTGCCGTCGTCGACGATGGTGCACAGTTTCGACGCCACCTGCTCACCGATCCGGCCGCTGAACGCCGAGCTGCCCTTGCGGTTGAAGTCGCCTTCCAGGCCATGGCCCACCGCTTCATGCAACAACACGCCCGACCAGCCCGAACCCAGCACCACGGGCAAGGTGCCTGCCGGGGCAGGAATCGCCTCCAGGTTCACCAGGGCCTGACGCAACGCCTCACGGGCATAACCCATGACCTTCTCTTCGGTGAAGAAGCGGTAGTCGGTACGCCCGCCGCCACCCTGGCCACCGCGCTCGCGGCGGCCATTGTGTTCGACGATGACGCTGACGTTGAAGCGCACCAGCGGGCGCACGTCGGCGGCCAGGCTGCCATCGGCCGCCGCGATGAGGATGCGCTCCCAGACCCCGGCCATGCTCACGCTGACCTGCTGGATACGCGGGTCCAGCGCCCGGGTGGCGGCGTCTACACGCTTGAGCAGGTCGACCTTCTCGGCGCGGCTGAGCACATCCAGAGGGTTGTCCGGCGCATACAGGGCCGTCACATCCTGGCTGCGGAAAGCCTGGACCGTCCCATTCTGCCCGGCACGGGAGATCGAACGCGCGGCACGGGCCGCCGAGGTCAGTGCCTCCAGGTTGATGGCGTTGCTGTAGGCGAAGCCGGTCTTTTCACCAGACTGGGCACGCACGCCGACGCCTTGGTCGAGGTTGAAGCTGCCCTCTTTGACGATGCCGTCCTCCAGCGCCCAGGTTTCCGAGATCTGGCCCTGGAAATACAAGTCGGCGGCATCGATGCCCGGGCCGGCCAACTCACCCAGCACAGCCTGCAGGCTGTCCAGGGTCAACCCGCCTGGGGCCAGGAGCTGCTCGCTGACGGTGGATAACATCTGGCTCATAGTCACTCCGAGGTGTGCGCAGGCCGCAAGGCGTCCTGCGAGAAAAAGCGCCGGTGCGAAACCACCGGCATGCGCGCCCGAATGGACGCTTGTTCATCAGTGTCGCGCTCGGCGAGCAATACCGCTTCGCCCTGCGCCTGCTGCGCAACGATCCGCCCCCAGGGGTCGACGATCGCTGCATGGCCATGGGTTTCCCGTGGGCCTGGATGGGTGCCGCCCTGCGCTGCGGCCAACAGGTAGCACTGGGTCTCGATGGCACGCGCGCGAATCAGCACGTCCCAGTGCGCAGCGCCCGTCACCGCAGTGAAGGCGGCTGGCGCGGTGATCAGCTCGGCCCCGGCAGCGCGCAAGGCACTGTACAACTCGGGGAAGCGCAGGTCATAGCATACGCTCAGGCCCACGCGCCCCACCGGGGTATCGGCCACCACCACCTGCGCGCCATGGGCATAGTCGTCGGACTCGCGGTAACGGCCGCGGTTGTCGGCGACGTCCACGTCGAACAGGTGCAACTTGTCGTAGCGTGCCACCACTTCACCGTGTTCATCGATCAGCAGTGAGCAGGCATGGGCCTTGGCATCAGGCTGGCCGACCGGTGGCAACGGCAAGGTGCCGGCGACAATCCATAACTTGAGGTCTCGCGCGGTGCGTTTCAACCACGGCAGGATCGGCCCTTCGCCCAAGGCTTCGGCGCGGCCGATCACTGCAGCATCCTTGCGCCCCATGGCGGCGAAGTTTTCTGGCAGCACGGCCAGGCGTGCGCCACCGAACGCGGCCTGCTCAAGCAGGGCGCCAGCACGCTGCAGGTTGGCCAGCACGTCGTCCTGGCTGACCATCTGGATCACCGCTGCCTTCATGAAGACTCCTAGCGCGATTTCTCGAAAGGTTTCACAAATGTGATTCTAGGCTCTTTCCACGGCCCCTCGACGCGGTAATGCACGCTGGCAAAGCGTGATACCCGGTCGCCGATCAAGCGATCGACCAGGAACAGCGCGCCCCCCACCGCAGGTGCGCCGATGATCAGGGCGGCCAGCGGCAGGTTGTTGGTCACCGGCAGGCTCACCTGCAGGTTGGCATCCACCCGGTCACGGACCAGGTCGAGGGTACCGTCTAGCTCGAAGTTGCTCGACGGGCCGGTAACGGTAATCGGCTCGCGGGTCACGTAGACGCCATTGCTGGCCACCAGCAGGCCCTTGACCCGATCATAGGCCAGGCCTTTGTCGAACAGGTCGGAAAAGTCCAGGCGCAAGCGGCGGCCGATGGAGTTGAAGTTGAGCAGGCCGAACACGCGCAGGGCCTGGGCACTGCCTTCGACTTCGACGAACTGGCCGGTGCGCAGGGCGGCATCCATGCTCCCGGAGAAGCGGTTCAAGCCCACCCAGGCAGGTGAGCCCGGCCAGCGGCCGTCGACATCCAGGCGGAAATCGCGGCTGGTCACGGTGGGGGCAAACCCCCACGCCTTGAGCACATCGGCCAGGTTCTTGCCGTCCAGGCGCCCTTTGTACCAGCTACTGCTGCTGCCCGGCGGGCCTTCCCAGCCACCGCCGCCATCGATGCGCAGGCCCTTGAAGTCAAGGTCGATATCGTCTGCCGATACGCCACGCGCGGTCGGGCGCAACTTGATCGATGCGCTGCCGTAGAGGTCGTCGCCACGGTAGAGCTTGTCGATGCTCAGGTCCAGGGCAGGTACCTTGCGCGGGTCGAATGATGCCAACGGGTCGGGCCCCTCCTCGGCCTGCGCCTGGGCCGGGTCCGCAGCCGGCAGGCGCAAGGTCTGCAGGCGCACCGACATGGGCGCGGCCTTGGCGTCGGGTACGCGCGCGTTGCCGATGACTTCCTTGCTGTCCAGGCGCAGGTCCCACGCCGGGCCACCACGGGCCAGACGCACCACCGCCTGATTCAGGTCCATGCCGAAGGCTTTGAGCTGGCCGATGCTCAGGTCGACGCTTTGCAGGCTCTGCCGGGCACTGCCACCGGGGTCGTCACCGCCCAGGCTGGCCATCTGCGCTTGCCACGGCGCCAGGTCCAGTGTTTCCAGGTGCCCGCGTACCCGCAGCCCCTGGCCGCTTGGCACTTGCGCCTGGCCTGTGCCCAGCAGCAGCTCACCGCGGCCCTGGGCCAGTTTGTCGCCGGGCGCGGCATAGGCAAAGCGTGCAAGGTCGGCATAGCTGGCGTCGAAGCGCCGCTCCTGGCCCTGCAGGTTCATGCTGAAGCGGCTATCGCGGGTATCCGCCGCAGCCTTGCCGAAGGGTGCCGGCAAATCGATCGCCAACCCCTTGAGCGACGAGTTGACGTTCAGGCTGTTGTCCCGGCTACCCAGGTTGACCTGCAACTGATAGGGCAGCTCGCCCGAGGCAGGCAACGCCTGGTTGAACTGCAGCCATTCGGTCAGCGCTTTCAGCGAAACCTGGCCGTTGGCGTTGATGCGGGTCTGCATCTGCCCTGGCTCGCCCTCGGCGACGATCTGCGCGGTCACCGGTTTGCCGAACGCCTGCAGGCTGATGTCCTTGCCGCTCAGGCCCTTGTCGAAGTCAAAACTGAAGTCGCCCTTCAGGCGGTTCAGCTCCAGGCTTGGCGGGGCCACCTTGAGGCGGGCGTCAGCGGTGGCGAAGTCCACCTTGACCTTGGGCCGCTGCCCATGTGCCAGGGGAATATCGAGCTTGACCTTGCCCTTGAGCGGGCCCTCGCCTTCCCAACCGGCGAAGATCTCACCCGTGCCGATCGGGGCTTCCTTGAGAATTTTCAGGCCGTCACCCAGGCTGCCGTCGAAATCGCCATCCAGGTACAGATGGCTATGCTGGTCGCCTTCGACGTGGGGGATGTCGACACTGACGTCACTCACCTTGGTATCGAGCAGCAGGCCATGGTGGGCCTTGATGCGCACACCACTGTCTTCGATCAGCACGTCACCGTCGACCTGCTGCACTTGAGGCCAGCCGGGCTGGAAGTCCAGCGCCGCGTCACGCACCTTGAAGAACAGGCTGATACTGCGCGCCTCCGGGGTGGCGCCGTGGTTCAGCGAACCCTGGTACTGGAAGTAGCCCTCATCCACGGTGCCCTTGACGATCGCACTGCGCAGCCATTCGTCGAGGGCCGGGCTGAGTACTTCCGGCAAGTATTTGGCGGTGTATCGGCCATCACCCTCGGTCAACCCGACCCGCAGGTCCATGTAGTCCTCGCGGCCCTCTTCGAACAGCAGGCGGATCAGGAAGTCACCGGCGATCTTGCCCTCCTCGCCCAGCACCTTGAGGTACGGCGCGACGAGGGTGAAGCCTTGCTGGTCGAGGGCCCAGGTCAGGCGGGCATTGGCCTGCTGGTAATGCCAAGGTTTGGCGAAGATCGGGTACAAGTGCAGCATGAAGGCGTCGGTGTCGAGCCGCAGCTCGCCATGGCCCAGGTCGCCGCTGATGCTGCCACTGACGTTGCCGGCCGCCGGGGCACCGTGGTAGGCGTTGAAACCGACCTGCTCCAGGTTGGCGGCAAATTGCAGGCGCTGGTCGCCCTCGGCCTTGGGCCGCGCCTCCAGGCGCAAGTTGCGCAGCGCGCCGGTGACCTTCAGGCCATCGACCACAGCCATGAGGTTATCCGGCAGCGGTGCCAGGGCATCGATCAATGGGGTCAGCGGAGTGAGGTCAAGGCGGTCGGCCTGCACTTCCCAGCGCTCGTCGGCCGGGGCCTGCCCAGGGCGCTGGCGTAACTGCAGATGGGATTCCCAGCGGGTCTTGCCGATGCTCATGGCCAGGGAATCGACACTCACATCGAAGCCTTGCGGGCTACGCTGGAACCAGGCGGCCAGCGCCAGGTTGTCCACGGTTGCGGCCTTGCGCCCGGCATAGGCGCCTTGCAGCTTCGGCGCATTGAGCCGGACCACCGCGTGCTGCAACTGGCCTTGGCGCCAGTCGACCCAGAACTCGCCCCCGGCGCGCAGTGCATCAGCGTGCCACTGGCCCAGCAGGCGCGGCGGCAACCAGCGCGCCCAATCGCTCTGCGGCAGGCTCAGGTAAGCGGCAACCTCAGCGTCTTGCCAGGCGTTGGCCGACGCACGGCTGCGCAGGTTCAGCGCCAGGGGCTGGCCGTCCGGCAGGGTTGCGCGCACGTCGAGGGCCTGGCGCGAGGCACCGGCCTGCAGGCCGGCACTCACATACGTCAAGGTCAGGGGGTCGCGCTGCCAGGGCTGCAAGGTAACCTGGCTGTCGAATACATCGATACGCCCCAGTTGGCGCAGGCGCTGCAGCAGCTCGGCGGGGTCGAGGGGGGCATCATCTTTTTCCGGCAGCCCTTCGAGGTTCCAGGCGCCTTGCTCATCTTCGCGCAGGATCAGTTGCAAGCCGCCTAACTGAATACGCGCCAGGCGTACCTCGCGGGAGGTCAGGCTGGCCCATAAGTCCGGCACCAGCTTGACGTCGTCCAGGCGCAACGCGGTGGCGCCTTCGCCCAATTGCAGGTCGCGAACGCGCAGCACAGGCGCCAGCCCGCTCCAGCGCCCCTCAAGGGCACCGACATGCACTGGCAGGCCCAACGCCTGTTCGGCCTTGCTCTCGACATCGGCTCGGTACTCGGCCACCAGCGGCACCAATTGCCGGCCGAGGCTGACATACAACGCCACCAGCACCGCCAGCAGCGCACACAAGCCCAGCCCCCAGCGAGTCAAGGCGACAAGAACGCGGTTCAGACGTCCCATGGCCATGGCCCTCCAGGTCGTTTATCCATGATGGCCCCAAGTACCGGTTTTGCCAGCCCGGCCATCCTGTGCTGCGTTTTGGTAAGCCTCAGAGCAGCACCACATCGTATTGTTCCTGCGAGTACATCGACTCGACCTGGAAGCGGATAGTTCTGCCGATGAAGGTTTCAAGCTCCGCCACGTTGCCGGACTCCTCGTCCAGCAGGCGGTCGACCACTTTCTGGTTGGCCAGTACGCGGTAGCCCTCGGCCTGGTAGGCGCGGGCTTCGCGAAGGATCTCACGGAAGATTTCGTAACAAATGGTCTCGGGGGTTTTCAGCTTGCCACGGCCCTGGCACCCCAGGCAGGGTTCGCAGAGCACCTGCTCGAGGCTCTCACGCGTGCGCTTGCGGGTCATCTGCACCAGGCCCAGCTCGGTAATGCCGATGATGTTGGTCTTGGCGTGATCACGTTCGAGCTGCTTTTCCAGGGTGCGCAGCACCTGGCGCTGATGCTCTTCATCTTCCATGTCGATGAAGTCGATGATGATGATGCCGCCGATGTTGCGCAGGCGCAGTTGCCGGGCAATGGCGGTTGCGGCCTCGAGGTTGGTCTTGAAGATGGTCTCCTCAAGGTTGCGATGGCCGACGAAGGCACCGGTGTTGACGTCGATGGTGGTCATCGCCTCAGCGGGGTCGACCACCAGATAGCCACCGGACTTGAGCGGCACCTTGCGCTCCAGGGCACGCTGAATCTCGTCTTCGACGCCGTACAAGTCAAAGATCGGCCGCTCGCCAGGGTAATGCTCGAGCCGATCGGCAATCTCCGGCATCAATTCGCCGACGAACTGCGTGGTTTTCTGGAATGTTTCCCGCGAGTCGATGCGGATTTTCTCGATCTTCGGGTTGACCAGGTCGCGCAGGGTACGCAGGGCCAGGCCAAGGTCTTCGTAAATCACCGTGGGCGCGCCGCAGGTCTGGATCTGGCTGCCGATCTGTTCCCACAGGCGGCGCAGGTAGCGAATGTCCTGCAGGATCTCTTCGGCGCGAGCGCCTTCGGCGGCAGTGCGCAGGATGAAGCCGCCGGCGTCCTTGATATTCTCGCTGTCCATGCAGCTGCTGACTACCTGCTTGAGGCGATCACGCTCGGCTTCGTCTTCGATCTTGAGGGAAATACCGACATGGCTGCTGCGCGGCATGTACACCAGGTAGCGCGAAGGGATCGACAACTGCGTGGTCAGACGGGCGCCCTTGGTGCCGATCGGGTCCTTGGTCACCTGTACCACCAGCGCCTGGCCTTCATGCACCAGCGCGGTGATATTCTCTACCGCCGAGCCTTCGCGCTGGGAAATTTCCGAGGCATGGATGAAGGCGGCCCGCTCCAGGCCGATGTCGACGAACGCCGCCTGCATGCCGGGCAGCACGCGTACCACCTTGCCCTTGTAGATATTGCCGACGATGCCGCGGCGCTGGGTGCGCTCGACGTGCACTTCCTGCAGCACCCCGTTTTCCACCACCGCCACACGTGACTCCATCGGGGTGATGTTGATCAGGATCTCTTCACTCATGGCAGGCTCTCGTCAAAGGTCTTGGATAATGATGGATCGCGCAGGCAGCGCTGGCTACTGCGGCTTTGTTACCTCTGGAGAAAGCGCAGGCAGTTGCCAGCAGGCGATGCCAAACCCGGCGAGCAGCTCGGCGGTCTCGCTCAGCGGCAAACCCACCACCGCAGAGTAACTGCCTGCAAGGCCGGTGACGAACACTGCGCCCAGCCCTTGGATGGCGTAACCGCCGGCTTTGTCTACAGGCTCACCGCTGGCCCAGTAGCGCGCTGCTTCATCGGCGCTGATGGCACGAAAGCGCACGCTGCTGGTGACGCACAGGCTCAGGGTGCGCACGCCATCGCTCAGGGCGACAGCGGTCAAAACCTGATGTTCGCGGCCAGACAGGTCGGCCAGCATCGCCAGGGCATGTTCGCGGTCTTCCGGTTTGCCGAGAATACGGCCATCGAGGACCACTGCGGTGTCTGCGCCCAGCACCACCGCCGGGCCCTGCAGGCTGGCAAGGCCAGCCTCGGCCTTGGCCCGGGCGAGGCGCTCGACATAGGCCTGGGCACCTTCATTGGCCAGCGGGGTTTCATCGATGGGGGCGCTAACGGTAGTGAACGGTACGCCGATCTGAGTCAGCAGTTCACGACGACGGGGCGAGCCAGAGGCCAGGTAAAGCGGGTTCATGTAGACATCTCCCTGTCAGTCGCGGCAACGCCGTCAATTTATGTGCAAGCGTCGGCGCAGGTCGCGCAGGGCAAAGCTGATCCATGGCCAGAGCAAGGCGCTGATGACCGCCGACCACACCAGCGCCAGGGTCGGCAGGCGGTTGCCGGTCAGCGCGCTGAGCCATAGCTGTATCAGCTGGGCGATGCCGAAGATCACCAGAATCACCAGGCTCTGCTGCCACATGGGGAATATGCGCAGGCGCTGCTGCAGAGACAGCACCAAGAAGGTGATCAGGGTCAGGATCAGCGCGTTCTGCCCAAGCAACGTGCCATACAGCACATCCTCGGCCAGGCCCAGCACGAAGGCCGTGGTCATGCCGACCTTGCTCGGCACGGCGAGGGTCCAGAACGATACCAGCAGCGCCAGCCACATGGGCCGGAACACTTCCATGAACTGGGGCATGGGCGAGACACTGAGCAGCAGGCCAATGGCGAATGTCAGCCAGATGACCCAGCCGTTGTTGCGGCGTGATGCAGCCATCATTGCCTCCGGGGTTGGGCGGGCGCTGCCGCTGGCACGGCGGGTGCCGCAGGCGCTACAGGCGCAGCAGCGGGCTGCGTGGCAGGGGCTGCCGGTGTTGCGGGCGCGACGGGCGCGGTGGCGGTACCGGCAGGTGCGGCCTGCTCGCCATTGGCGCCAGGCTGAACACCCACCGCGGTGCCCTTGCGGTCGGCCTCTTCCTGCGCAATCGCCGCGTCAGTGGCGCGCTGTTCCGGGGTACGCCGGTCACTGAACACCAGCAGCATGTAGCGGCTGCGGTTGAGTGCGGCGGTAGGGATGGCGCGGACAATGGCAAACGGCTGGCCGGAGTCGTGAATCACTTCGTTGACCGTGGCCACCGGGTAGCCGGCCGGGAAGCGCTGGCCCATGCCGGAGCTGACCAACAGGTCGCCTTCCTTGATGTCGGCGGTATCGGCCACATGGCGCAGTTCCAGACGCTCCGGGTTGCCGGTACCGCTGGCTATGGCGCGCAGGCCATTGCGGTTGACCTGCACCGGAATGCTATGGGTGGTATCGGTCAGCAACAGCACCCGCGAGGTGTAAGGCATCAATTCGACCACCTGGCCCATCAGGCCGCGGGCGTCGAGCACCGGCTGGCCGAGGAACACACCATCGCGCTCACCCTTGTTGATCAGAATGCGGTGGGTGAACGGATTGGGATCGACGCCGATCAGCTCGGCCACTTCGACCTTTTCGTTGACCAGGGCCGAAGAGTTGAGCAACTCACGCAAGCGCACGTTCTGCTCGGTCAGGGCCGCCAGCTTCTGCAGGCGCCCCTGCAACAGCAGGGCCTCGGTCTTGAGCTTTTCGTTTTCCGCGATCAGTTCGGTACGGCTGCCGAACTGGCCCGCCACGCCTTGCCACAAGCGCTGCGGCAAATCGGTGATCCAGTACGATTCCATCAACACCATGCCCATCTGGCTGCGCACAGGCTTGAGCACGGCAAAGCGCGCATCGACCACCATCAACGCGATCGACAGCACCACCAATACGAGTAGACGAACGCCCAGCGAAGGGCCCTTGGAGAAAAGCGGTTTAATGGGCCGTTCCTCGTGGACGACTCAGGAGGTCATTGGACATGGGACAACGCACCAGCCTGGTTGCGGGTTGACGGAAACGACGCCCAAACGGACGCCAGCCCAGCGCATACAGGTAGCACTGTGCGTGCTACCTGTAAACCGGGCGCTCATGAGCCGCGAGCAGGATCACTCGCTGGAGAGCAGGTCCATCGCGTGCTTGTCCATCATCTCCAGGGCGCGACCGCCGCCACGGGCGACACAGGTCAGCGGGTCCTCGGCGACGATCACCGGCAGGCCGGTTTCCTGGGCCAGCAGCTTGTCGAGGTCGCGCAGCAGTGCGCCACCACCGGTCAACACCAGGCCGCGCTCGGCGATGTCGGAGGCCAGCTCCGGCGGCGACTGCTCCAGGGCGCTCTTTACCGCCTGAACGATGGTCGCCAGCGACTCCTGCAGCGCTTCGAGCACTTCGTTGGAGTTGAGGGTGAAGGCACGCGGTACGCCCTCGGCCAGGTTACGGCCACGGACATCGACTTCGCGCACTTCGCCGCCCGGGTAGGCGGTGCCGATTTCCTGCTTGATGCGCTCGGCGGTGGACTCGCCGATCAGGCTGCCGTAGTTGCGGCGCACGTAGGTGACGATGGCTTCGTCGAAGCGATCGCCGCCAACCCGCACGGATTCGGCATACACCACACCGTTGAGGGAGATCAGCGCGATTTCGGTGGTACCACCGCCGATATCGACGACCATCGAGCCACGGGCCTCTTCAACCGGCAGGCCGGCACCGATGGCGGCGGCCATTGGCTCTTCGATCAGGAAGACTTCGCGGGCACCGGCACCCAGGGCCGACTCGCGAATCGCACGGCGCTCTACCTGGGTCGACTTGCACGGCACGCAAATCAGCACGCGAGGGCTGGGCTGCAGGAAGCTGTTCTCGTGAACCTTGTTGATGAAATACTGCAACATTTTTTCACAAACGCTGAAGTCGGCGATGACGCCGTCCTTCATCGGACGAATGGCAGCAATGTTGCCGGGCGTACGGCCCAGCATGCGTTTGGCTTCGGTACCGACGGCGACGACGCTTTTCTGATTGCCATGGGTACGGATGGCAACAACCGAGGGCTCATTCAGGACGATACCGCGCTCACGCACGTAAATAAGGGTGTTGGCAGTACCCAGGTCGATGGAAAGATCGCTGGAAAACATGCCACGCAGTTTCTTGAACATGGGAAAGTGACCCTGGGGAAAGCGTGGGTAAAAAAGTGCGGCAAACTCTAACAATGGCAGGGATTTTGGGCAAGGAGCCAATATGTTAAATTGGTCGTTTTTCCGAGCACGCCAGCAGATGATCGCGGCCGTATGACCGCTAGAATGCCGACATGTTCCTCATCACGGACCTTATTCCGTTCTTTGTTTCCCCTGGAGATCCCCATGGCGCTTGAACGCTGCGACGTGGAAAAGATCGCCCATCTGGCCCGTCTGGGCCTGAATGATGGCGAACTGCCACGTATTACCGATGCACTGAACAGCATTCTCGGGCTGGTCGACCAGATGCAGGCGGTCGACACCACGGGCATCGAGCCCCTGGCCCACCCCCTGGAGGCCAGCCAGCGACTGCGTCCCGACCAGGTCACCGAAAGCAACCAGCGCGAGGCCTACCAGGCCATCGCACCCTCGACCGAAAGCGGTCTGTACCTGGTTCCCAAAGTCATCGAGTAAGGGATAGAGCCTGCCATGCATCAATTGACCCTGGCCGAGATCGCCCGCGGACTCGCCGACAAGTCGTTTTCTTCCGAAGAGCTGACGGGCGCCCTGCTGGCGCGCATCAAGCAACTCGACCCGCAAATCAACAGCTTCATCAGCGTCACCGAAGAGCTGGCCCTGGGCCAGGCCCGTGCCGCCGACGCCCGCCGCGCCACTGGCGAGGCCGGTGCACTGCTGGGCGCGCCGATCGCCCACAAGGACCTGTTCTGCACCAACGGTGTACGCACCAGCTGCGGCTCGAAGATGCTCGACAACTTCAAGGCGCCGTACGATGCCACCGTGGTCGCCAAGCTGGCCGAAGCCGGCATGGTCACCCTGGGCAAGACCAACATGGACGAATTCGCCATGGGTTCGGCCAACGAATCCAGCCACTATGGCCCGGTGAAGAACCCGTGGAACCTCGAGCACGTGCCTGGCGGCTCGTCCGGTGGCTCGGCTGCTGCCGTCGCCGCGCGCCTGCTGCCAGCCTCTACCGGCACCGACACCGGCGGCTCGATCCGACAGCCGGCAGCGCTGACCAACCTTACCGGCCTGAAACCGACGTACGGTCGTGTTTCGCGCTGGGGCATGATCGCTTACGCCTCCAGCCTCGACCAGGGCGGCCCGCTGGCCCGTACCGCCGAAGACTGCGCGCTGCTGCTGCAAGGCATGGCCGGTTTCGACGCCAAGGACTCCACCAGCATCGAAGAACCGGTGCCGGACTACAGCGCCAATCTCAACGCCTCGCTGCAGGGCCTGCGCATTGGCCTGCCGAAGGAATACTTCGGCCCCGGCCTCGACCCGCGCATCGCCGAACGGGTGCAAGCCAGCGTCAAGGAGCTGGAAAAGCTCGGCGCCGTGGTCAAGGAAATCAGCCTGCCGAACATGCAGCATGCCATCCCGGCGTACTACGTGATCGCGCCCGCTGAAGCGTCCTCCAACCTGTCGCGTTTCGACGGCGTGCGTTTCGGCTACCGTTGCGAAGCCCCCAAAGACCTGACCGACCTGTACAAGCGTTCGCGTGGCGAAGGCTTCGGCGCCGAAGTGCAGCGCCGCATCATGGTCGGTACCTACGCCCTGTCGGCCGGCTACTACGACGCCTACTACGTCAAGGCGCAGCAGATCCGCCGCCTGATCAAGAACGACTTCATGGCCGCGTTCAACGACGTCGACCTGATCCTTGGCCCGACCACGCCGAACCCGGCCTGGAAGCTCGGCGCCAAGAGCAGCGACCCAGTCGCCGCCTACCTTGAAGACGTCTACACCATCACCGCCAACCTGGCTGGCCTGCCCGGCCTGTCGATGCCGGCCGGCTTCGTCGATGGCCTGCCCGTTGGTGTGCAGTTGCTGGCGCCGTACTTCCAGGAAGGCCGCCTGCTCAACGTCGCGCACCGCTACCAGCAAGTGACCGACTGGCACACCCGTGCCCCCAACGGCTTCTGAGGAGTTCACACATGCAATGGGAAGTTGTGATCGGGCTGGAAATTCATACCCAGCTCGCTACCCAGTCGAAGATCTTCTCCGGCAGCGCCACCACCTTCGGCTCCGAGCCGAACACCCAGGCCAGCCTGGTTGACCTGGGGATGCCCGGCGTACTGCCGGTGCTGAACCAGGAAGCCGTGCGCATGGCCTGCATGTTCGGCCTGGCGATCGACGCCGAGATCGGCAAGCGCAACGTGTTCGCGCGCAAGAACTACTTCTACCCCGACCTACCCAAGGGCTACCAGATCAGCCAGATGGAGCTGCCGATCGTCGGCAAGGGCCACCTGGATATCGCCCTGGAAGACGGCACCATCAAGCGCATCGGGGTTACCCGTGCGCACCTGGAAGAAGACGCCGGCAAGAGCCTGCACGAAGACTTCAGCGGCTCTACCGGCATCGACCTGAACCGTGCCGGCACGCCGCTGCTGGAAATCGTCTCCGAGCCGGACATGCGCAGCGCCAAGGAGGCCGTGGCCTACGTCAAGGCCATCCACGCCCTGGTGCGCTACCTGGGCATCTGCGACGGCAACATGGCCGAGGGCTCGCTGCGCTGCGACTGCAACGTGTCGATCCGTCCCAAGGGCCAGGCCGAGTTCGGCACCCGCTGCGAGATCAAGAACGTCAACTCGTTCCGCTTCATCGAGCGTGCGATCAACAGCGAGATCCAGCGCCAGATCGACCTGATCGAGGACGGTGGCAGGGTCATCCAGGAAACCCGCCTGTACGACCCGAACAAGGACGAGACCCGCTCCATGCGCAGCAAGGAGGAAGCCAACGACTACCGTTACTTCCCCGACCCGGACCTGCTGCCGGTGGTCATCGAGGACAGCTTCCTCGACACCATCCGTGCCGGCTTGCCCGAGCTGCCACCGCAAAAGGTCGAGCGTTTCCAGAGCCAGTACGGCCTGTCGGCCTACGATGCCAACGTGCTGGCCTCCAGCCGTGAACAGGCGGACTACTTCGAAGAAGTGGTGAAGATTGGCGGCGACGCCAAGCTGGCCGCCAACTGGGTCATGGTCGAGCTGGGCAGCCTGCTGAACAAGCTGGGCATCGAGATCGACCAGGCGCCGGTCAGTGCCGAGCAGCTCGGTGGCATGTTGCTGCGGATTCGCGACAACACCATCAGCGGCAAGATTGCCAAGACCGTGTTCGAAGCCATGGCCGCCGGTGAAGGCGATGCCGACAGCATCATCGAAAGCCGCGGCCTGAAGCAGGTTACAGACACCGGTGCAATCGAGACGATGCTCGACGAGATGCTAGCTGCCAACGCCGAACAGGTCGAACAGTACCGCGCCGCCGACGAGGCCAAGCGTGGCAAGATGTTCGGCTTCTTCGTCGGCCAGGCGATGAAAGCGTCGAAGGGCAAGGCCAACCCTGGGCAAGTGAACCAATTGCTCAAAGCCAAGCTCGAAGGCTGAGCTGAAAAA
>NZ_JANIAG010000104.1:0-19571 GCF_028682155.1 Pseudomonas sp. 39004 | reverse complement strand
CGGAGGCAAATGGATTTGTGCCAACCGTCGTCGGGCCGCGCCGTGCGTGCGCCTGCCCTGTCGCACACATCCGAATCGACCCTTTCGGAGACCGTGACATGGGATTGTCCCGCAGAGATCTGATCACCCGCCTCGCCGCCCTCGGCGGCTATTCGGCGACCATGGGCATGCTCGGGCAAAACGCCCTGGCCGCCACCTTCGAACCCCTGCAACTGGCCGCCAACGGCGGCAACGGCAAAACCGTGGTGATTGTCGGCGCCGGCATTTCCGGCCTGGTATCGGCCTACGAGCTGCGCAAGGCCGGCTTCAAAGTCAAAGTGCTGGAAGCCCGCGAACGCGTCGGTGGCCGCGTCTGGACCCTGCGCCAGGGCGACCGGATCGAACACAACGACGGCACCCGCCAAACCGTCGAGTTCGACCAGGGCCTGTTCTTCAACGCCGGTGCCGCACGCCTGCCCAGCCACCACCTGACCATCCTCGGTTATTGCCGCGAGCTGGGCGTCGAGTTGCAGGTGCTGGTCAACAGCAGCCGCAACGCACTGGCCCAGCCAGACCTCAGCCGCCCACCCCTGCTGTTGCGCCAGGCCGTCAACGATACCCGCGGCCACTTCAGCGAGCTGCTGGCCCGCAGCGTCAGCCGCAACAGCCTCGACCAGGAGCTCAGCGCCCCGCAGCGCAAGGCCCTGCTGGACTTCCTCAAGGTCTACGGCGACCTCGACACCGAGCAGCATTACCGCGGTTCGGTACGCTCGGGCTATACCCGCTTCGCCGGTGCCGGCGACCAGACCCCGATCCAACGCCAGCCAGTCCCCCTCGACCAACTGCTGGACAACAACCTGCTGTTGCCCCTGGTGTTCGACGAAATCCCCGAGTTTTCCTCCACCATGTTCCAGCCCGTCGGCGGCATGGACCAGATCCCCAAGGCGTTCTACCGGCAGGTCAAGGACAGCGTGCAACTGGGTGCCGAAGTGCTCAGCGTGCAGACCGGGGAACAAGGCAGCCGTGTGGTCTGGCGCGACCGCAAGAGTGGCCGGCAGCATGTCGAAACGGCCGACTATGCCATCGTCACCCTGCCCTTGCCGCTGCTGGCGCGCCTGGACACCAACTTCAGCGCCGAATACCGCAAGGCAATCGGCCTGGCCCAGGGTGACAAGGCCAACAAGGTGGCCTGGCAGTCGCCGCGCTTCTGGGAAACAGACTTCCAGATCTATGGCGGCCTTTCCTACATCAACCATGAGGCCCGCACCCTGTGGTACCCCAGCGACCGCCTCAACAGCGAGCAGGGTGTACTGGTCGCCACCTACAACACCGGTGAGGTTGCGCAGCAGTTTGCGGGCAAAGGCCTGCAGGCGCAGATCGCTTCTTCGCGCCAGGCGGTCGAGTCGCTGCACCCGGGCCACAGCCATAAGCTCGGCCGCCCGCTGGCGATCAACTGGTCGAAGATCCCGTTCAGTGAAAGCCCCTGGATCGTCCACGACGAGGTCGCCCAGCCGGGGTACGACATCCTCAACCAGCCGCAGGGCCGCACCTGGCTGGCCAGCGATGCCCTGGCCCATGGCGGCGTTGGCATCTGGCAGAACAGCGCTGCCGAATCCGCACGCCGGGTGGTAGGCCTGATCGCCCGCCACGCCAGCCAGACCGCGCGCGGCGTTGCCGCCTGACTCTAGAAGGAACCCAGACCATGCCACGTTTGCATTTGCTCGCCGGAGTGCTCATGACCCTGACCCTCAACGCCCAGGCCGACGGCATCAAGCGCATTGACCCGCCAGGCTCGAACTTCCCCATCTCACAGCTGGTGACCGTACCGGCCGGCAGCCAGCTGACGTTCGTCAGCGGCACCCTGCCCGACATCGCCGACCCCAAGGCAGCCAAGGGCAGCATTGCCGCGTTCGGCAACACCGAGACCCAGACCCGTTCGGTACTCGGCAAGCTGCACACGGCCCTGCGCAGCCAAGGGCTGGGCCTGGGCGACATCGTGCAGTTGCGGGTGTTTCTGGTTGGCGACCCCGACAAGGGCGGCAACCTCGACTTTGCCGGCTTGCAGGCGGCGTACAGCGAGTTCTTCGCCACTGCCGAGCAACCCCGCAAGCCTACGCGTACCGCGATCCAGGTAGTGGCCCTGCCGTTGCCCGGTGCCCTGGTGGAAATCGAAGCAATCGCGGCCAAGGCGCCCTGAGTGCGCCATGCCGTCAGCCAAGGAATTTCGTGCATGAAGCAACCTTTGACCACTGCCTCGCTGCTCCCCGTCGCCCTGCTCGCCGGGCTTAACACCGCAACCGCCATGGCCAGCGAACCCGCCACCTCGACACTGGGCACGGTGATCGTCACCGGCAACCGCAGCGCAGAAAAGCGCACCGTCACTACCAGCCCGGTACCCATCGATGTGATCAGTGCCAAGCAGCTGCAAGAAACCGGCAAACCCGGCCTGATGGAAGCGTTGAGCGCCACTGTGCCGTCCCTGACCCTGCCGGAAAAAACCGGCTGGGACGCCAGCGGCATGGCTCGCGCACCCAGCCTGCGTGGCCTCAATGCC
This sequence comes from Pseudomonas sp. 39004, assembly GCF_028682155.1. Classification (NCBI taxonomy): domain Bacteria; kingdom Pseudomonadati; phylum Pseudomonadota; class Gammaproteobacteria; order Pseudomonadales; family Pseudomonadaceae; genus Pseudomonas; species Pseudomonas sp. 39004. The sequence goes on along the minus strand of NZ_JANIAG010000104.1, from coordinate 17,038 downwards.
GCCCAGGTACTGGTGTTGGTAAACGGCAAACGCCGCCACACCAGCGCGACCCTGAACATCAGCGGCATCAACGCCGGTGCTGCACCCAGTGACCTGGACCTGATTCCGATCAGCGCGATCGACCACGTCGAGGTGCTGCGCGATGGCGCCGCCGCCCAGTATGGCTCCGACGCAATCGCTGGGGTGATCAACGTGATCCTCAAGGCCGATGCCAGCGGTACGGCAGTGACCACCGCCGGGCAAGGCTACGACGGCAAGAAGCAAACCGTGCAGCAAAGCCTGAACAAGGGGTTCGAGATTGGCCGCGACGGCATCCTGCAGCTTGCCCTGGATGCGCGCAGCCAGAACGACGATAACAAGGCCAGTGCCAACGGCTACAGCCAGGCAGAAGCGCTCGACCGGGCCGGCAAGGTCACCTACGGCGGCTACGGCACGCCCAAGATCAACCTGCTGACCCTGGGCTACAACGCCGAACTACCGGTCAACGACGACCTCACCCTGTACTCGTTCAGCACCTGGTCGTACCGCAAAGCCGAACAAGGCCAGAACTTTCGCCTGCCCAGCATCGTCAACACCATCACCACCGGCCCCAATGGCTACCCAGTAGGCTACACCCCCACCTGGTACATCGAAGAGCACGATTACCAGGCGGCGATCGGGGCCAAGGGCCTGGTCAGCGAGTGGGACTGGGACCTGTCCAGTACCTATGGCCGCAACGAAGCCGAACAAGGCACCTGGAACAACCAGAACCCGTCCCTGGGCGAAGCCACGCCCAACCACTTCGAGTCCGGCACGTGGGTTGCCTCGCAGCTGACCAGCAACCTCGACCTGCACCGTACATACGACATCGGCCTGAACAACCCCCTGGACCTGTCCTGGGGGCTGGAGCAGCGCCGCGATACTTACCAGGTCCAGGCCGGCGACTGGGCCAGTTGGGCCGATGGGGGTTATTGCGTCAGCCCCGGCAATTGCGCCGCCTCCGGCGCACAGGTCACCAACGGCATCTCACCAGCCGAGGCCAGCAGCGCCAGCCGCAACAGCTATGCAGGCTACCTGGATGTCGGCTTCAACCCGCTGGCGCAGTGGTACTGGGGCGCCGCAGTGCGGTACGAACACTACGATCGCGGCATCGGCGCCACGCGCAGTGGCAAGCTGACCACACGCTACGAACTCACCCCCGCGCTGGCCCTGCGCGCCACGGTCAGCAACGGCTTCCGTGCCCCTTCTTTGGCCAACAGCCTGTTCAGTGCCCGCTCGACCACCTATGGCGTGGTGAACGGGGTGTATCAGTCCATCAACTACGGCGTGCTGCCCGTGAACAGCGCAGCCGCACAAGCCCTGGGCGCCGAAGCGCTGAAACCGGAGAAATCCACCCACTACAGCCTCGGCCTGACCTGGCAGCCCAGCGAGCGCCTGGCGTTCACCGCCGATGCGTACCTGATCAACGTGCGTGACCGCATCACCCTCACCGGCACCCTGCTCGGCCCGGAGGTGACCGACACGCTGCTGGCCAGTGGCATCGACTCGACGTCCGGCGGGCGCTACTTCACCAACGGCGCCGACACCCGCACCAAAGGCCTGGACCTGGTGGGCAGCTACGACCAGGACCTGGGCGGCGCTGGCTCGCTGAAGTGGACGGCAGCGTTCAACTGGAACGACACCGAGATCCTCGACTACAAGGAAAGCGTGAACATCCTGGGCACGCCGTATGAGCTGATGAACCGCGAGGCGCGCAATTTCCTGACCGACGTTCAGCCGCACACCAAGCTGATTCTCGGTGCCAACTGGCGCTGGGAGCGCTACCGCGTCAACCTCGGGCTGACCCGTTATGGTTCATGGCGCGAGGTGAATGACGCCAACGACCGCTCGCTGGACCGGGAATACAAGGCGCGCTGGATCACCGACCTGGACCTGGGCTACCAGCTGACCAAGGACCTTGAACTGGCCATTGGCGCGCGCAACCTGTTCGACGTGTACCCGGAACGCCAGGCGCCCAGCAGCAAGACCATGGTCAAAGGCTACGGGGCCTATTCGCCTTACGGGTTTACCGGTGGCTACTACTTCGGCCGGGTCACCTACAACTTCTGAAATACTTTTCGCACGCGAACCGCTGTGCAATTGACGGAAAACCTGCCTCGTGGTCTCCTAATGCCTCGCGTTCAGGTGCCCCTTCAGGGGTGAAACGGGAAACCGGTGCGTCACAGGCCCTCGACCAGGGCCGGACAAACCCGGTGCTGCCCCCGCAACGGTAAGCGAGCGAAGCGTCTAGACCACTGTGCCGCATTACCTGGCATGGGAAGGGGCGCTTTTCAGGAGCGCTGCTCCTCCTCGTTAGCCCGGAGACCGGCCTGGCGTTCATGAACAACACCCCGCGGTGGGCGGGCGCTGTCGCATTCCCCTGGGCGGATCACGTTCGGGGCTGCCGCGCTTGCCCGTTGCCCACAAAAAGCAGAGGAACGCGTCATGCCCGTCACCAGCGCCAAACACAGCATTGCCACCCCCGTTACCCTCAGTCAGCGTGTCGTCATCGCCGTCGGCGCCAGCCTGCTCGGCCTGTGCCTGGTCTACTTTGCCGGCTTCTCGCACATCGAGGCCGTGCACAACGCGGCCCACGACACCCGTCACAGCGCTGCCTTCCCCTGCCACTGAGTACGCCCCATGATCACGCGCATCGCCCGTACTGCGGGCTTCAGCGGGCTGCTTGCAGCCTTGCTGCTGACCCTGCTGCAAAGCTTCTGGGTTGCTCCTTTGATCCTTGAGGCGGAAACCTACGAGTCTGCAGCCCCTGCTGCCGAGCATCACGCACACGGCGCCGAAGGGGCCGCAGCCCATGAACACAGCGACGAAGCCTGGTCGCCCGAAGATGGCTGGCAGCGCATCCTGTCCACCACCGGCGGCAACCTTGTTGTCGCGGTCGGCTTCGCCTTGATACTCGCCGCCTTGTACAGCCTGCGTGAGCCCAAGCGCGCAGCGACAGGGGCGCTGTGGGGCCTGGCGGGCTTCGCCGTGTTCTGCCTGGCCCCTACCCTGGGCCTGCCACCGGAGCTGCCGGGCACCGCGGCCGCTGACCTGGGGCAACGTCAGGCCTGGTGGATCGGTACCGCAAGTGCCACCGCGTTGGGCCTGGCCCTGCTGGTGTTCGCCCGCCACTGGCTGGTGAAGGCGCTGGGCGCCGTGTTGCTGGTGCTGCCGCATGTCATTGGCGCACCGCAACCTGAAGTTCATCAGAGCCTCGCACCCGAGGCCCTGGAAGCGCAGTTCAAGATCGCCTCCTGGCTGACCAACGCGGCCTTCTGGGTGGCCTTGGGGCTGCTCAGCGCGTGGCTGTTCCGCCGCTCCAGCCGGGCTTGATGGCGTTCGACACCTCGGTGCCGACACTGTACGCCGGCTTCGGCTGCCGCCGGGGCTGCCCGGCGGACACCCTCGAAACCCTGCTGCGCCAGGCCCTGGACCACCACGGCCTGGCACTGCCAGCGCTACGCGGTATCGCCAGCATTGCCTTGAAGGCCGACGAACCTGGCCTGCAGCAACTCGCCACGCGCCTCGGCGTGCCGTTGCTGCTGTACGATGCCAGGCAACTTGCCACCTACGAACCGCTGCTCAGCCATCGCTCGGCCATTGCCCACGCACACAGCGGTTGCTGGGGTGTAGCAGAGAGCGCGGCGCTGGCCATGGCCAGACAGCACCTCGGCGCTGCCAGGCTGCTGGTTACCCGCCAGGTGTACGGGCCGGCTACCCTCGCCCTGGCCTGCGGGCGATAATTGCGCCAACCATTCATTGCAAGGATTTTCCATGACGGTCTACTTCATCGGCGCCGGCCCCGGCGACCCGGAACTGATCACGGTCAAGGGCCAGCGCCTGATCCGCCAGTGCCCGGTGATCATCTATGCCGGCTCCCTGGTGCCCGCTGCCGTACTCGATGGCCACCAGGCCGAGACCGTGATCAACAGCGCCGAGCTGCACCTGGAGCAGATCATCAGCGCGATGCGCACGGCACACGCACAAGACCAGGACGTGGCCCGGGTGCACAGCGGCGACCCGAGCCTGTATGGCGCGATCGGCGAGCAGATCCGCTACCTGCGTGAGCTGGGCATCGACTACCAGATCATTCCGGGTGTCACCGCCACCGCCGCCAGCGCGGCGTTGCTGGGCTGCGAGCTGACCTTGCCGCAGGTCTCGCAAACGGTGATTCTGACCCGCTTCGGCGACAGCTCGCCGATGCCCCCCGGCGAGCAACTGGCCGATCTGGCGCGCCATGGCAGCACCTTGGCCATCCACCTGGGCGTGAAACACCTGCCGCGTATCGTCAGCGAGCTGTTACCCCACTATGGCCAACAGTGCCCGGTTGCCGTGGTCCATCGCGCCACCTGGCCGGACCAGGACTGGGTGCGTGGCACCCTGGAAGACATCGTCGAACGCGTTGCACTCAAGGATTTTCGCCGTACCGCGCTGATCCTCGTCGGCCATGTGCTGGGCGATACGCCGTTCGCCGAATCGGCCCTGTACCGGGCCGGGCACGCACACCTGTATCGCCCCGGCGACTGAGCATTGCCAGCCTTGGCACTGGCGTAGCAGACTCAAGGCTCCCGCCTGCAAACAGGAGCCATGCCAATGCTGGAACTTCGACCCAACTGCGAGTGTTGCAACGCCGACCTGCCGGGGGATAGCCCGGACGCGTTGATCTGCTCGTTCGAATGCACATTCTGCCGAACCTGTGCCGACACCCGCCTGCACGGCCGCTGCCCCAACTGCGCCGGCCAGTTGCTGGCACGCCCGACACGGGTCGGCCAAGCGCTGGCCAACAACCCTGCCTCGACCCTGCGCGTAGTCAAACCCCACCCCGCTTGCGCCTGACAGCCCTGCGCAAATAGGCATCGCCACGCCACGCTGGCGGTGCTTCTCCCTCTTTTTGTAGGACTTTTCAACAATTCCTGCTGGGTTTATCAACAGTCCTATACTCGGCATTACCAAACTTCGGGAATGGTCGTATCTTGCAGCGCTTCCGATAACCCCACTTGCAGACGTATTCCTGAGTGTTCCAGGAAGCGGACCACATCCCTACAGGAGTTTTCTTGATGACAACCGTCCTGATCGTCGACGACCACCCCATCGTCCGGCTGTCCCTGCGCCTATTGCTCGAACGGGAGCGCTTTAACGTCGTCGGCGAAGTCGCCAATGGCAGCGAAGTCGCCCAGGTGGCACGTGAACTGCGGCCGGACGTGGTGCTTCTGGACATCGGCCTGCCCGGCCTGGACGGCATGGAGGTAATCAAGCGGCTTCAGTGCCTGGAGCCGGTGCCCAAGATCATGGTGCTGACCGGCCAGGCCACCGACCTTTATGTACGGCGCTGCCTGGATGCCGGCATCGGCGCCTTCGTCACCAAGGACGAAGACCACGAAGCCTTGCTGTTTGCACTGAAGGCCCTGGTCAAAGGCTATTCGACCTTCCCGCAGATGTCGGTCAACAGCAACTCGCTGGAGAGCGAGTCGATACGCCTGGGCAGCCTGTCCAACCGTGAAATGGAAGTGCTGCGGCGCCTTGCGCGCGGCGAAAACAACAAGAATATCGGCACCTGCATGAACCTCAGCGCCAAGACCATCAGCACCTATCGCGGCCGCATCATGGACAAGCTCAAGACCGAATCGCTGGTGGAAATGGTCGACCTGGCCAAGCGCAACAGCGTCAACTGAGCCCAGCTGCCATGAAGCGCCTGCTGGCGAGCGTTCTACTGGTCATCGGCCTGGCCGGCTCCACCGGCCTGTTTGCCGACAGCGAACAGAGGCAATTGCTGGCGCGCTCGATCAGCGCCGCAGCGCCCTTGCAACTGGGCGACCAGGACCGCCAATGGCTGCAACAGCGTGGCCGCCTGGTGCTGGGCAGTTCGCGGCCTGATTACCCGCCGTTCGAAATCAACATCAGCCAGCATGATTACGAGGGCCTGAGCGCCGATTATGCAGGCATCATCGCCGAGCAACTGGGCGTCCCGATCGAAGTCCGGCGTTTCGACAACCGCCACCAAGCGATTGCCGCGCTGCGCGACGGCCGCATCGACCTGCTGGGTAGCTCCAACGCATTCGAGGCGGCGGATGCCCAGCTCGGCCTTAGCGAGCCTTACGCCGACGACCTGCCGGTGATCGTTACGCGCGAAGGCCGCACCTTGAAAGACACCCCAGACTTCAATGGCCTGCGCCTTGCGATGGTCGACCACTACCTGCCCGCCAATACCGTGCGCGCGCTCTACCCCAAGGCGCAATTGAGCCTGTACCGCTCAACCCTGGCAGGCCTTGCCGCAGTGGAACTGGGCGAGGCCGATGCCTACCTGGGCGATGCCATCAGCACGGATTTTCTCATCGGCAAGAGTTACCAGGGCACGGTAAAGATCGACCACTTCTGCAAGGTGCCGCCCGGCACCTTCGCGTTTGCCCTGGCCAATGACAACCAACGCCTGCGCAGCCTGATCGACAAGGCCTTGGGCAGAATCACCGAAAGCGAGCGCCTGACCATTCTGCGCCGCTGGACCAGCGGCAACACCAGCCTGCTGCTGGAGCGCCACCTGGCGGCCCTGACCGCTGAAGAAACCGACTGGATCGCCCGCAACCCCACCGTCAAGGTGCTGGTCAACACGTCGCTCGCACCGCTGACCTTCAACGACGCACAGCACCGCGCCAGCGGCATCACCCTGGAACTGCTCAAGCAGATATCCCTGCGCACCGGGCTGCACTTCAAGCCATTGGAAAGCCAGTCGGCGCAGGCGATGGTCGATCGCCTGGCACGCGGCGAGGCGCACATGATCGGCGCCCTGGGCTACGGTACGGAGCGCGCCAGGCAGTTGCGTTTTACCCGGCCCTACCTGGTCAGCCCACGGGTACTGGTCACCCGCAACGACGCCACATCACCTGCCCAGGCCAAGGCCCTCGACGGCCAGCGCATAGCCCTGGTGCGCGGCTCGCCGCAACGAGCTAAGCTCGAGCGCCGCTACCCGCGCGCCAAGGTGGTCGAAGTGGACAACCCCCTCGGGCTGATGGAAGCAGTGGCCAATGGCGCCGCCGACGTGGCCTTGAGCAATCACATCAACGCCACCTACTACATCAACCACGTGTTCAAGGACCAGCTGCGCATCGCCAGTGTGCTGGACGACAGCCCGGCCATCGCGGCATTTGCGGTGGCTTCGGACCAACCGCAACTGCAGGCCATTCTCGACAAGGCACTGCTAAGCATTCCGCCGGAAGAGCTGGACCAACTGATCAACCGCTGGCGCACCAGCACACTGGTCAGTGACAGCCCATGGCGCGATTACCGCACGCTGGCGCTGCAAGTGCTGGTGCTGTCGGCGCTATTGCTGGCCGGGGTGGTGTTCTGGAACAGCTACCTGCGCAAACTGATCCACCAGCGCACCGACGCCCAGCATGCCCTGCAGGCCCAGCTGGCATTGAGCCGCGGCCTGCTCGAACAGCTGCGCCAGGCCAAGGACGACGCGGAGCAGGCCAGCCAGACCAAAAGCACCTTCCTGGCCACCATGAGCCATGAAATCCGCACACCGATGAACGCGGTAATCGGGCTGCTCGAACTGGCCCTGGAAGACAGTCGCGGCGGCCGCTGCGATACCCAGACCTTGCAGACTGCCCACGATTCGGCCATTGGGTTGCTGGAGCTGATCGGCGACATCCTCGACATTTCGCGCATCGAGTCCGGGCACATGACCTTGCAACCGGTCCCCTGCAACCTGGTCGAACTGGTACGCAACACGCTGCGGGTATTCGAAGGCAATGCGCGGATCAAAGGCCTGCACCTGCACAGTGCGCTGCCACCTTCACCGGGTTGGGTCATGGCAGACCCGCTGCGGCTCAAGCAGGTGCTCTCCAACCTGATCAGCAACGCCATCAAGTTCACCGAGCGCGGTGAAGTGCATGCCAGCCTGACCCTGTCGGCCCAAGGCAGCAGCGGCGAGGTGCTGGTTGAGCTGTGCGTGCGTGACACCGGCATTGGTATCAACCCTGAGGACCAGGCCCGCCTGTTCAATGCCTTCGCCCAGGCCGACGGCCCGCGGGCACGCCAGGGCGCCGGCCTGGGGCTGGTAATCAGCCGCACCCTGGCCGAACTGATGGGCGGTACGCTGAGCCTGCACAGCGTCGAAGGCGTGGGCACCAAGGTGCAGGTCAGCCTGCAATTGCCGGCCAGCCAGGCGCCCGCGCCTGCCGAAGCGCTTGCCCCTGTCCTTGAAAGCAGCAGCGGCCCGCTGAACATTCTGGTGGTCGACGACTACCCTGCCAATTTGCTGTTGCTGGAGCGGCAACTGAACACGCTGGGGCATCGCGTGACCCTGGCTGAAAACGGCGAAGCGGCGCTGTCGCGCTGGCAGGCGGCCCGGTTCGACCTGGTGATCACCGACTGCAGCATGCCGATCATGGACGGCCATGAACTGACTCGGCGCATCCGCAGCCTGGAAAGCGAAGGCGCGCTGGCGCCCTGCCGGATTCTCGGCGTCACCGCCAATGCACAGGCTGAAGAGCGTGCACGCTGCCTGGCCAGTGGCATGGATGAATGCCTGTTCAAGCCCATTGGCCTGCAAACCCTCAAAACCCACCTGCCGCACGCCAGCGCGCATGCGCAGCCTGTGCCAGCCCAAGGCAGTGGTTTCAACCTGAACGAATTGCGCCACCTGACTCAGGACGATGAACAACTGACGCGCCACCTGCTGGAACAATTGTCGCAGAGCGCCAGCGAAGACCTGGCCGCGCTGCGTGCGCTCGGCCCCGACGCAAGTGGCGATGCTGTGCGTGCCTTGGCCCATCGCATCAAGGGCGGGGCAAAAATGCTCAAGGTACGCACACTGGTCAAGGACTGCGAAGCCATCGAGCATGCGCAAGCCCAAGGGCTGCCTACGGCTGAACTGAGGCAGCAACTGCAGACCAGCATGCAGACCTTGTTGCACGAACTGGCCGACGCCCTCAGTGCAATTGCAACGTCGAACTGATCTGGCTGATCGCATCGACCACGTGGCGTGAGCCCTGCTGGATTTCCATGATCACCGTACCGGCTTCGTTGGCCAGGGCGACGCCATGGCCGGTGCGGGTCAGGCTCGACTGCATGCTGGCCACCGCCAACAGCGACAGGTCGTGGTTCTGGCGCACCACATCGACGATCTCCAGGGTTGCCTTGCTGGTACGCGCCGCCAGGTTGCGCACTTCATCAGCGACCACGGCAAACCCGCGCCCATGCTCGCCGGCACGTGCCGCTTCGATGGCGGCGTTCAGTGCCAGCAAATTGGTCTGGTCGGCAATACCGCGAATGGTCAGGACAATCTGCCCGATCACATCCGACTGTTTGCTCACCGCGTCGATGCTGCGCGCCGCGTCATTGAGCTCCTGGGAAATCTGCTCGATCACCTGCACCGCCTGTTGCACCACCTCGGTACCCTTGCGCGCGCAGGCATCGGTCTGCATGGAGCTGGCATGGGCGGCATCGGCGGCGCTTTGCTGGGTGCAGACCTGGCTGGTGATATCGCTGGCGAACTTGACCACCTTGTACAGCCGGCCCTTGCTGTCGAAGATCGGGTTGTAGGAGGCTTCAAGAAAGACCGTCTGGCCTTGCTTGTTGACCCGCTCGAAGCGGTGCGAGTGGTATTCCCCGCGGTTGAGCGACGCCCAGAACTCCCGGTACGCCGACGACTCCCGCTCCTGTGGCAGGCAGAACAGCCCGTGGTGGCGCCCCACCACCTCTTCCAGGCGATAGCCCATGGTGGTGAGAAAATTCGGGTTGGCCTTGATGACCCGGCCGTCCGGGGTGAACTCGATCACCGCCATGGAGCGGCCAATGGCCTTGAGCAGGCTTTCACTCTCGTGCTCCTGCATGACCCGCTGGCTGATGTCCGACGCCACCTTGATCACGCTGGTGACTTGCCGCTGCTCATCCAGCACCGGCATATAGCTGGCTTCAAGCCAGACCTCACGCCCTGCCTTGTCGACCCGCTCGAAGGTGCCGCTGATAGCCTTTCCCTGCCCCAGTTCGCGCCAGAGCTGCTGGTATTCGGCTGTCTTTACGTAGGCCGAGTCGCAGAACAGCCGATGATGCTTGCCGCGTAATTCTTCGACGCTGTAGCCCATGGCCTGGCAGAAGCGCTCGTTGGCGTCGAGAATGGTCCCATCGGGCGCGAACTCGATCATCGCCATCGAACGGCTGATTGCCGCGAGCTTTGCTTGCGCACTGGCCAGTGCCTCGTGACTACGCTGGATCTCGACGAGGTCGGACTTGCGATGGAAATCGAACATGACGCCGGGCTCCTTTATGCGCGGGGTTTCCTGAGCATAGATGGGCAACAGCGCCGTGCAAGCACATTGATATCACTTTGTAATTAGTCCCCGAGGCCTTCATACACAAGGCGCTGAGCCTCAAGAACTCTAAGCCTCAAGAACTCTCGCGCACCATCAGTTCGAACCCAAGGTCCTGCTGCTCGTTGGCCACCCGCTTGCCGTCAAGCAACGTCAGCAGCGCCAGCGCGGCCCCCCGGCCTACGGCTGCCCTAGGTGTGCGAATCGAGGTCAACCGCGGGACCATGTGCGCCGAGGCGGGCAAATCATTGAACCCCACCATCGCGACCTGCCGCGGTACCTCAACCCCTTGGCGCAGCGCCTGTAGCACAGCGCCCTGGGCCAGGTCGTCGTTACAGAAGAAGATGCCGTCGACATCCGGCGCCTGCTGCAACAGCTGGCTGAACAACGCACTACCCAACGCGATGGAAGAAGGCTCGGGCGCCAGGATTTCCAGCTCCGTCGCTTGCAGCCCCGCTTCGGTCAGGGCCTGGCGGAACCCCTCGGCGCGCTGCATCACCCGCGGGTCGAGCTGCGCGGCAATGAACGCCAAGCGCCGCCGCCCGCGTTCGATCAGGTGCCTGGCAGCCGCACGCCCGGCCTGTTGCTGCGAGAAGCCCACCGACAATGCACCCGCCTCGCCACCCAACTCCATCATGTGCACGCAGGGCACGCCACTGGCCGCCAGCATCTGCCGCGATGCGTCACTGCGCTCGAAACCGGTCAGCAGCATGCCGCAAGGCTGGTAGGCCAGGTAGTTGCGGATCAGGTTCTCTTCTTCGGCAATATCGTAGTGATAGTTGCCGATCAAAACCTCAAGCCCGCGCGGGCGCATCACCTCGTGAATGGCTTCGAGGGTGTCGATGAACAACTGGTTGGACAATGACGGGATCAGCACCACCACCGACTGGCTGCGGGCCGAGGCCAGTGCGCGGGCGGCCGGGTTGGCGACATAGCCCAGGCTCGCCGCAGCAGCGGCAACCTTTTCGGCCAGCGCCGGGGCAACCGTGCTGACCCCGCGCAAGGCGCGGGATGCGGTGATCGGGGAAACCCCGGAAAGCCTGGCGACTTCTGCCAGGGTGGGACGACCGGTGGTGCGGGAGCCTGTTCGGGACATGAATGTTGTAATTTTACTACTTGCCAAGGGAGGGGAACGGCCACTAAGGTAGCGCTGTCTCAGGACGCAGGCAATGTAATCTTTGGTAGCCGTTCCGCGTGCTCGCTGCCAAGCGTCCATACTGCGTAAGGACAAGACCAATAACACCGGGGAGGTGGCTGTTCGTCAGCGACGAGACAGCGCTACCTCACCCCGCAGGAGGTACTGATGAATTCTCCCCTGTCCGCCATTGTGGTGATGGGCGTGGCTGGCTGCGGCAAAAGCTGCGTCGGTGCCGCCATTGCCGCCAGAAGCGGCGGCCGCCTGATCGAAGGCGACGCTTTTCACCCTGCCGAAAACATCCGCAAGATGAGCGCTGGCATCCCGCTGGACGACAACGACCGTGCCGGCTGGCTGGTGCACCTGGGCCAGGAGCTGCAGGCCACGGTCAACGCGGGCGAGCGCCCGATCCTCACCTGTTCTGCCCTCAAGCGCCGCTACCGCGATACCTTGCGCGCCTCCATGCCGGGCCTGGTGTTCGTGTTCCTCGAACTCACCCCTGCCGAGGCAGAAAAGCGCGTACTGGCCCGCCCAGGGCATTTCATGCCGGCAAGCCTCATCGACAGCCAGTTCGCAGCTCTCGAAGCCCCGCATGGCGAGCCGCTGACCCTGCCACTGGATGCCACCCAGCCCATCAATGTGCTTGCCGAGACGGTAGACAGCTGGCTAAAGCCCTGCGGTGAGCGGGACCTGGCGCAAACTGCCTGATCCAGGCGGTTTTTCCGGCTCACCAAAGACAGCGCTGTCTCGACCAATGAAAGCGCCTGAAGTTCAATAAAGCAACGCCCAAAACAACGATAAGACCGAGGCATAAAAACCATGTTCGGACTGGCTACTGATACCTTCCTGCTGCTCGACGCCCTGGTAACCATCATCGGGCTGATCCTGCTGATCACCCATTTCAAAGTTCACCCCTTCGTCGCCCTCACCCTCGCGGCCGGCTTCCTCGGCCTTACCTCCGGCATGCCGGTGGCCAAGGTGATGAAATCGTTCCAGGACGGTTTTGGTGGTGTGCTGGGCTTCGTCGGCATCGTGCTTGCCCTGGGCACCATGCTTGGCAAGCTGATGGCCGATTCCGGCGGCGCCGACCAGATCGCGCAGACGCTGATCCGCGCCTTCGGCAAGAAGAACGTGCACTGGGCCATGATGTTCGCCGCCTTCCTGGTCGGCATCCCGCTGTTCTTCGAAATCGGCTTCGTGCTGCTGATCCCGCTGGTATTCATCGTCGCCCGGCGCTCCGGGGTCTCGTTGGTGAAAATCGGCATCCCGCTGCTGGCCGGCCTGTCTGTGGTTCACGGCCTGGTGCCGCCGCACCCGGGGCCGCTGTTGGCGATCGGCATCTTCAATGCCGACATCGGCAAGACCATCTTCTATGGCCTGATCGTGGCGCTGCCTACCGCGATCATCGCTGGCCCGCTGTTCGGCAACTTCATCTCGCGTTACATCCCGGGTAACCCGTCCCAGGAGCTGATGGACCAGATCGCCAAGGAGTCCGATCAGGGCAACCTGCCGAGCTTCGCCGTCACCCTGCTCACGGTGCTGCTGCCGGTGGCGCTGATGCTGCTCAAGACCTTCGCCGACGTGGTGCTGCCCGCCGAGCATATCGTGCGGCAGTGGATGGACTTGATCGGCCACCCCATCACCGCCCTGCTCGCCGCCTTGCTGCTGGCCTTCTATACCTTCGGCGCGGCGCGTGGTTTCAACCGCCAGCAGATCATGAAGATGCTCGACCAGAGCCTGGCACCGACCGCTGCCATCGTGCTGATCGTAGGGGCCGGCGGCGGCTTCAAGCAGATGCTGGTGGACACCGGGGTCGGCAACGTGATCGGGCAGATGGCGGTGCAGGCGGAAATCTCGCCGATCATGCTGGCCTGGCTGGTGGCGGCGGTGATCCGCATCGCCACCGGCTCGGCGACGGTCGCCACCATCACCGGCGCAGGGATCGTCGCACCGGTGATCGACATGGTACCGGGGGTCAACCGTGAGCTGCTGGTGCTGGCCACTGGCGCGGGTTCGCTGATCCTGTCGCACGTCAACGATGCCGGGTTCTGGCTGGTGAAACAGTACTTCAACATGACCGTGGCCGAGACCTTCAAGACCTGGAGCATGATGGAGACCATCCTTTCGGTGGTGGGCATCATCTTCATCATGTTGTTGTCGATGGTGGTGTGACCGTTGATCGGGATGGGGGCACCCAGCGTCTGCTCGGCGGCCCAATCGAGGTAGAAGCCCTCATCCCGATGCAAAGGAGATTGCACCATGATCCGCCCCTTCCTGCTCGCAGCCGTGTTTGTTTCACCGCTGACCCTGGCGGTCGGCACCGGGCCGACCTACCCCGACGACCCGCACAACCCAGCGCCCCAGCCGGGTGTCGACAGCACCCTCAACCCGATTGAAAAACCGATGCCACGGGATACCGACCCGCGCTTGCAGGGCAATGACCCCGACAGCCCGCCTGCCACGCAGAATGATGAACATGATTTGCCCGGCATGGAGGGTAGCGGTTCGCAAGACAGCAACAAGGCAGGCGCCAGCAAGCCCTGACGTCGCTGCGCGAGCGCCAGGCGCTACTACTGCGGGGTTACCACTGCCGCTTGTCTGGCCTGGTCAACCCCAGCTTCTCGATCCGGTAACGCAGCATATCCCGCGACAAGCCCAGCATTCGCGCCGACTTGGTCACGTTCCAGTCAGTCCGGTCCAAGGTCTTGCGCACCAGGTCCCGCTCCATGTCCGGCAGGCTGGTGCCGGGTTCAGGCTCATGCCGTGGCATCTCGAACACCATAGGCGCCTGTTGCTGAATCAACGGTTCGTCGATCAAGCTCATGCACAGGTTCAGCTGATGGGTCTGGATCACCTCGTTGGGCGCCAGCAGCACTGTCTGCTCCAGCATGTTGCGCAGCTCCCGCACGTTGCCTGGCCAGCTGTAGCCCAGCATCAAGGCCTCGGCCTCGGCGGAAAAACGCAGGTTAGGCTTGCCATAACGGCGGCCATGGTGCGCCAGGAAATGCCGAGCCAATAGCAGAATGTCCTGCCCACGCGCATACAACCGCGGCACCTTGAGCGCGATGATGCGCAGCCGGAAGAACAGGTCGCGGCGGAACTTGCCCTGCTGCACCATCTGTTCGAGGTTGCAGTTGGTGGCACTGATTACCCGCAAGTCGACCTTGCGCTCCTTCACCGCACCAATGCGGCGGATGCTGCGGTCCTCGAGCAGCTTCAGCAGCTTGGCTTGCAGCACCAGGTCCATCTCGCCGATTTCATCGAGGAACAGCGTGCCCCCATCAGCGGCCTCGACCAGGCCCACCCTGCGCTCCTTGGCATCGGTGAAAGCACCTTTCTCATGGCCGAACAACTCCGCCTCCAGCAAATTGGCCGGGATCGACGCGCAGTTGAACTCGATGAACGGCCCCTTGCTGCGCAACCCATCGAAATGCAGGGCCCGGGCCACCAGCTCTTTGCCCGTGCCGGTCTCGCCTTCGACCAGTACCGGGGGCAGGTCGTCGCTGGCCATGCGCCGCTCGGCATCCAGCACCTGTTGCAACGTGTGCTTGAGGCTGAGCATCACCGGCGAGTCGCCGATCAGTGCCTGCAACCCGGACTTCTGCGCCTCGCGCTCCTGGTAGAACGACAGGGTGCGCTCCATCCGCTCGGCCGCCAGGGCCTTGTCCAGGGTCAGCTTGAGCTCGGCCAGTACCACCGGCTTGGTCAGGTAATGGAACGCGCCCTCCTTCATTGCCTGCACGGCATCTTCGACGTTACCGTAGCCGGTCATCATGATGACTTTGAGCGCCGGCACCTGTGCCACCAGGGCGCGCAACAGGTCGTGCCCGCTCATGCCGGGCAACGAGTTGTCGGTCAGCACGGCGTCGGGCTGGGCCTGCTTGACCTGCTCCAGTGCAAGCTCGGCACTGTGGCAGACCGTCACCTCATAGCCCTTGAGGCTCAGGTAGGTGCGAATGTTGTCAGCAAGGATTTCATCATCCTCGACTACCAGGATGCTCTGTTCCATGGTCCACTCCCGCTGCGATATTGAAAGTAAGGCTGACGCGGGTTCCTTCCTCTTCGCGGCTGCTCAGGCTGACCGAGCCGCCAAAACGCTCCATGATGCGTTGAGCCAGGGCCAGGCCTACGCCGAGGCCGCCCTGTTTGGTGGTAAAGAATGGTTTGAACACCATCCGTTCCTGCTGTTGGCTCATGCCTTTGCCGGTGTCACTGAGCAGCATGACCGCACGCTGGCCGTCCGCCACGCTGACCTGGGCGCGCAACACACCGCCTGCGGGCATGGCCTCGATGGCATTGGAAAACAGGCTGTTGAGAATCTGCGTGAGCTGCAGCGGCTGGCTGGCCACGTACTGCAGCTCGGGGCCTTCGTAGCAGAACTGCACCCCGTTGCGCGCGATCTGTTGGGCGAAGGCCAGGTGCGTGTCCTCGATGGCCGCGACCAGGTCCACCGCCTCGGGCTCGTCACTGGCCGGGCGCAGCGATACCAGCAGGTCGCGCACCCAGCGTGACATGCGGTCGACCTGGCCGATGATATCGTTGATGTTCTTCTGCGCGGTGGGGTTGGCGATTTCCTGGGCCAGCTCGGCGCTGGAGCGGATGTTGGCCAACGGGTTGCGCAGGCTGTGGGCCACCGCCGAGGACATTTCGCCCAGCGCCCCGTAGGTTTCGCTGGCCACCAGCCGGTCTTGCTGCTGGTCGAGCATGAGCGCCGCCCGCCGCACGATCCAGAACAGGCCGAAATAGATCAGCGCCCCGCCTAGCAGGGTCGAGGCCCAGATCAGCACATAGCCCCGCTGGATACGCCGGATCAGGTCCTGCGGCTCTTTGTAGATCTCGACCATCGACAGCACCTGCTCACCCTGGCTGTCGAACAGCGGGATGTAGTTCTCGATGAACAGGTACTCGGGTTCACGCAGGAATTTCTGTTCTTCACGGTCTTCCTCAGCCTTGTGGTAGCTGGCAGAAACCGCCTTGCGCGAGCGGAAGGCGTGCTCCAGATCGCCATCCTCCTCGATGCGTTTGCCAATCAACTGAGGGTTGGTGGACCAGACGATGGTCCGGTCACGGGCATAGACGTTGGCCAGCAGGGTGTCGGGCAGGTGTTCGACGTGGTCGAGGAATTCGACGCGGGTCGACTCGGCCAGCGCCGGGGTGACTTGCAGGTGCTGCAGGTCCAGGCGGGGGTCGAGCAGTTCACCCATGGTGGTACCCGGCGGCAACTGCGAATGGCGGACTTCGGCCTGGGCCATGGCCTGGATGAACTGTGCAGTGAGCATGGCGTCGCGCTCGACACTGTCACGTACCACGAAGCGCGTCGACACGTAACCCAGGCCACCGGCCACCGAGGCGATGATCAACAGGCTGATCAGGGAAAACCAACGCAGCAGGTTGAACTCGCGCAGCGGTGCCGCGAGACCACTGGAGGCCGCAGAGGCTTTGTCGGGCATTTCGTTGTCCAGCATCTGCATTGAGTGGTTCCCGCGCAGGGAGTCCGTTCTGAAGCGCAGCCTTGCTACGGTTGGTAGCAATTTAATAGCACTCCACCTGGGCCGCCGAAGCTGCCATCTGTTGC
>NZ_JANIAG010000103.1:0-19687 GCF_028682155.1 Pseudomonas sp. 39004 | reverse complement strand
CAGGTTGCAGGCATTCCTGAACGACTTGGGCTTTGAACGGTTTCGGATAAGAGCTTCGTTGACGCATGGAAATCCTGGCGATAAAGGCGATCGCGTCCGCTTAAAAATACGCGGACACCATCGCCCTTAAAGCTGGAGTTCGGAAGGTGAGTTCGCCGGACGCTTACGATTAATAGGCTTAATTTCGGTTTGAATTTTAGCCTGGAATACCAACTGGAATACTGAGATACCTATTCCTAGCCTGCCAACAAACAACAGTGACGACTGTAAGTCGACCTGCGCCCAAATCGCGGTCGACCTGGTCGAAGCGTCAGCCTGCTTCGACTGACCTGCGCGAGCTTCTGATCCGATCGTCGGACCGGCTGGACACCGACGCGGCGCATCGAACTGAAGGCATAGCCCGCCATCAGCCTGCACTGCACTTGCCTGAGGTTTTTCACCCCGATCAGATGTACCTAAAGGGCTGCTCTCAAGCTAAGCGGGTAGATGGGAAATCGCTTCGCTTCAGGATGCCGAATATAGGGGTTGAGCTTTCAGCTTTACGACAGTTACGGCTCAAGCTAAGGTGCTGGCATAAGGGCATTATCTCCCAACATTTGTCCACGGAAGGTTCTAGGGTGCACGTGGTGCGCCCGCTCATTCCGAGTTTGTGGCACCCCGAAGCGCGCGCTTGGCAAGGTGCTGTCATTGATCCAACTGGATTGGTCTTTGACGCATCAGTGTCGGTAATGCGGTCATGCTGAACATCAAGAATGCTTAATTGAAGGCAGAAGCTATGGATTTTTCGACGTTGTTGCACCTATGGGGTGCAGCAAGCTCTGAGCAGCTGATCGCACCCAAAATGGTTGTTGGTCTCGTTTTCATTCTTTGCGCTTGGTATTTCGTGCGTTACTTCTGTAGGTCATTCAAGCTCAGCGCCCAGCTGAAACGTTTGACTGTTAGCTTGCAGAACGTGAAAACTCTCGCTCCACCTCTTCGGCGCTCTGAGCTTGAACGTCTGTTCAGTGGCGGCAGATTGGAGCATTCCTGGCGTGAGTATGCTGAAACGCTGCACGATCAGTTCGAGCTCAAGGAGGGCGAACAGGTTCTTGTCCGATCGCGAGCCACTGCCGGTGCTGCACACTTCTTCTCACCGCAAAGTGTGGTTGATACCCCGCTGGGGACCGAGTTCTATAAGCACCTACCGGGTATCTTGACCGGTATCGGGATCGTCGGAACCTTCTTCGGCCTGATGCTAGGTCTTCAGCACTTTGACCCGAGCACGCCTGAACAGGTTAACGCCAGCGTCGATAAGCTGTTGAAAGACGTGCTGTTCGCTTTCATCGGCTCCTTCATTTCAATCATGGCCTCTATCGCCGTCACGCTTACTGAAAAGTGGCGCTTGGGACACTGCTACAAGCTGCTTGAGGCATTCAATGAAACCATCGACGGGCTTTTTGACAGCGGTGTCGGCGAGGAATACCTGGCCGAACTGGTGCGATCAAGTGCTGAAA
The DNA here is from genome assembly GCF_028682155.1 of Pseudomonas sp. 39004. Taxonomy (NCBI): domain Bacteria; kingdom Pseudomonadati; phylum Pseudomonadota; class Gammaproteobacteria; order Pseudomonadales; family Pseudomonadaceae; genus Pseudomonas; species Pseudomonas sp. 39004. The sequence continues at coordinate 18,194 of NZ_JANIAG010000103.1, read as the reverse complement.
GCTCGGTGCAAACCCGTCAGTTGAAGGACAGCCTGGTAACCGATTTGCGGGAAATGTTACAGAACCTGGTTGATACCCAGGTCCGTGAAAGCCTCAAATTGGCAGATACCTTGTCGACGACGTACCGCGACTCTGGGCAGCTGTTGGCCGACCAGGTGAGCGGTGCAATCGAGAACAGCCTCAAATCGCCGCTTGAAGCCATCGCGGGTGCCGTGCAGGCCGCCAGTGGCGATCAGTCCGGGCAGGTACAGAATCTGCTTCAGGATGTTCTGGTTGCCTTCATGAACAAGCTGGAAGGTACGTTCGGCCAGCAGTTCAATGGCCTGCACGAGTTGATGGGCCAGTCGGTTGCCGCCATGCAGTCGATGCAGCAGGGCTTCTCGACGCTGATCCAGGATATGCGTTCGGCTAGCGAGTCCTCGAATCAAAGCAGTTCGACCATGATTGCCCAGCTACTGGCCGATATGCAGGCCGGACAAAACGCCATGCAAGCGGGGATGAACGAGATGCTCGCCAATCTTCAGGCTTCGGTTGCCCGTATCGGCAACGAAGGAGAGGGGGCTGGCGCTCGAATGGCCGAGCAACTGGAGAAGCTGTTCGCTCAAAGCGAGGCTCGCCAACAGGCAATGGCTGAGAATCTCCAGGCTTTTGTCGAGTCGATCAAGCAGAGTATCGGCCAAGGCCAACAGGAAACCATGGCCAAGATTGCAGGCTCGGTCGAGGTGCTGGGTGAGCAGCTTTCTGCAGTCTTCAAGCAACTGGAACAGGGCCAGCAGCAGATGGATCAATCTACCCGCGCTGCCCAGGCAGACCTGCACCAAGGTACCCGCGAACTCGTGGGTGGCCTCGACGAGCAGGTCAAGGCGTTGCTGCAGACGGTTTCCGAGCAACAGAAGTCTGCCCAGGACACCGTCAATGCATTGAGTGCCCAGACTGAGCAGCATCTGCAAAGTATGCAGCTGGGTGCGGATAAGATGCGGGCGGCGGCTGAGCGGTTTGAAACCGCCGGACAAAGCGTTGCGCGAGCCAGTGAGTCGACTGCAGGGCTGATGGGTACAGTCCAGGGCGCAGGAGCTGAGCTTGCACAGGCATCCCGTGAGCTGAATACCGTAGTCGCGGACTACCGGAACAATCGTGAAGCGCTCGCGAAAACGCTCGCGGTCATCGAAGGGGTAGTTGCCAGTGCTCAAGGGGAAGCCAGCGGTCGCAGTCAGTATCTCCAGGACCTCAAGGTTCAAAGCGAGCGGATGCAGGCGCTCAACCGTGAAGTATATGAGTACCTCGAAAACATCAGTGGTGTTCTGGGTAACGGCTTTAAGGAGTTCGGGGATGGCATGGATCGAGCTTTGAGACAAACCTTGGGTAGCCTTGATACCGAGTTAGATAAAGCAGTCAAAAGCCTCGCTAGCGGCGTAGATGAGGTCAAGGGTAGTCTCGAAGACTTCAGTGACATCATGGAACGCATCAGGCGGTAACGGAGGTTAGTCGATGTTTGGTAAGCAAATGCCTTCGGCTGCCCGTTCAAAAGACGAAGGAGAGAAGCCTTTTTGGATCTCCTTCGCTGACTTGATGACGGCGATGATGATTTTGTTTCTTGTAGTCATGGTGGCGGCTTTGAGTTCTGTGACGCAGCGGATCAACCAGGCGGAACAGGGGGAGAAGCAGCGTAGCAAGGACATCAGTCAGATTTGCGAGCACCTGAGCCTCAAGGCGAAAACTGCCAGCAAGACCATCGTCGTGGACTGCAAGGACAACCGGATTAGCTTCGGCGATGCTGGCCGCTTTGGGCACAACCAGTACGCGCTGAGCAACGATGGCCAATCGGCACTTCAGGAGGTCGTGCCGATGATTCTGGACGCGGCCAACAGTGAAGAGGGGCGCAAGTGGTTCAAGCAGGTCGTGATCGAGGGGTCTACCGATACCGATGGTTCCTACCTTTATAACCTGCACCTGTCACTGCAGCGTTCGGAGTGGGTGATGTGCAGCCTGCTCGATAGTCGCAGCCCGCTCCAGGTCGGATTGTCGCCGGAGCATCAGCAGCAAATCAGATCGATGTTTCTGGCGGGTGGCGTGTCCTTCAATAATGCAAAGGACACCAAGGAAGAAAGCCGGCGAGTGGAGTTGCGCATGCAGTTTTTTGGCTTGAAGGAGAAGGAGGGCAAACTCAAGCCTGATGTGCCGGTGTTCACTAATACTGATGTGGAAAAATGTCAGTTGGCGATGAACCGATGACCAGTTCGATCGCGAGACTTTCCGCCGCCATTAGCCAAAGCCTGTCAGCTCATCGCACGGTGCAGGCCCCAGAACCGTTGGAGCGTTTCCCCCGGCTGGCTGCTGCGGGAGTCGATCTTTACGAGCGATTTGAGCGCGCTGAAAAAGCCTTACCGCCACCCGAAGAAAAGCGCCGTGCTGCGATAAGCAAGTTTCGCAATGTGTTGCCACTCAACGCCTCGGAATGGCGCTTGGTGTTCGCCGGCCTTTCAGACAAGAGTGAGAGCGTTGGGCCGATACTGAACGATGACCAGCTTTACGCCCGGGTGCACGATGAAGTGCATCAGCGTATTGAAGGGCGAAGGCTGAGCCGCCGGGATTGGTTGGCGCTGTGCTTCAGCTACTTTGGGTACGACGCCGCTACGCCTGCGCAGAACGCCAATTGGTGCCTGTTGCGCGAAGACGTTCAGCTCGGTTTCGAATGCGTCAGAGACCAGCAAAAGCGAGTGAAGGAGTGGGTGCAGATAGTTCAGCAGCATCAGGAGCTTTTTTCCGAGCAGGCAGGTGCCACGCTGGGTGACCAGATGTTCAAGGGCGAGATTAGCGACCTTTCGGCATTGCAGACGATTGCGCAGATCCCAGATAACAGCTGGCTGTGGCGCAGGATTTTTACCGTGCTGATTTCTCGCATTTTCATGCTGGATGACGCCGAGTTCTCTCAGCGTTTGGCTGACCTGGTCGACATCGGTCGGCAGCACCCGCGGTACATGAACGACATTCTGAGTGCATGCCTGTCGCGTTACCACTTGGCAGCTTATCGGGAGAAGCCATCGTCGTTGCTCAAACAGCTTGCGCTCGACAATTGGGGTAGTCCGCAGATCCGCTCCAGACAAAACAGTTGGCTGCAGTATGTCGATAATGATGTCTGTGCGATGGTTGTGGCGTGGTTTGCGAAGGAGGATCTGGAGCACTTCTTCAACCTGCTCAAAGGGGAAGCAGAAGTCGATCAATCTCGTCTGCATTATTGGCTGCGTTTTGCCAACCAGATGAGTTACACCCGGATTGTCATGGGTTCGGATGCATGGCATGACAGCGGGCGAGACTTCGTCCACTTCCGAGAGAAGAACAAGGGGCGCCTCAGCCGACTGCTAGGCGGGCCTGGCCATAACAATGCCGTCATCATGCAGATCGGGAACTACTTTTTCGTGGAATTCTCCGGTACGGGTAATGCCTGCTATGTGTATCAAGCAGACAAGTCGCCTTTCAACCCAGACAAGATGCAGCTCGAATTGGCGAGCGAGCTGAAGCAGCCTAATCGTGCACTGGATCGAATGCGGCATTCACCCGCACCCAGCCGCCCGGACCGCATAGAGGGTTGGCTCAGCAAATTCGATTATGCCCTCGAGCAATGGGGTATTCGTGTACAGAGTCAGGCCGCAGCGGCAGGCTCAGCCAAAGCGTTGCCTTTTGAAGACCAGGTCCGTGACGCTCTAAAGTCGGTCAAACACAAGGTCTATGATCAGCGCGAGCGCGGCGGTGCATTTCAGGTCCAGCTTGATGATCATGACCCGGCCGCAGTAACTGCACTGCAGCGCCTGGGCTTCAGGCCCGTCAATAACCAGCCACTCCGGTTCTGGAGACAGTAATGCTCAAGCGTTTCCTAAAAGGTATTGGCCTGCAGCCGAACTCGGCAGTAGAAAATACTGAGCCGGTTTTTTCCATTGAAGAGCAGGGCATCTGTTATCCCCTGAGTTTGGCGGAGAGTACGGAGTCTTGGTCGCTGGCGAGTTATCTTGATCAGCTGGAAGAAGAGGAGTTCGTCTCCCAGTTGAGTGATCGCTGGCTCTTGACGTGGGATGAGCTCTACCGACTGCTGGATGAGCCAGAGCACGTAACAAGCATGCCACTATTGGGGTTGCCGCCGGAGACAGCCCTCATACCTCAATTGAGCAGCCAGGGCAGCCTTGCCTACGACGATTTCAAGGTCTCCATCAATGGCTGGCGTGATCCGCAGTCCAATACCAACGTGCAGGTGCAGCGAACGGGGGCCATTGTTCAGTATCAGGGCGCTACAGAAATGCTGCCAGAGGCATCCTGGAAACTGACCGGTGCGGTACGACAGCTTTATCTGGCACAACAAAATGAGCCCGGTGAAGTGACCAACCAGATCGGCTGGGCCAGCATCAGAAAACTGGCGCGTAAGGCTGGCGCCGGTATGGATGGTTTCCTGGATAAGACCGTCGTTATCAAACCCGAGAAGCTGCGGCTCAACCCACGAAAGTCGACGCTAGGCGACACACCGGTTATCGAGTTGCAACCGAGCTTTGAAGGCCAGCCGGCCAACTGGCTTGAGAGCTTTGACGGTGCCAAGCAGGTTCAGGATCGATACCGGGTAACGGGTGACGATGGCTCGCTGACTCATGTTCTGATTGAGCCTGAAGTCAAATCGGTACTGGACTACGTGCGTTCGTTGCCCGGACGTCGGGTTGCTGGTGACGATGCCCTTTCATTCGTCCGTAACCCTTACAGCACACTCGGCGAAAGTGCCGTGCAAGTGCTGGATGCCGAAGCCTATGAAGACGAGCTCGCCGAGGCCGGTATTTTCTTTCATCGTTTCCATCTGGAACCCAAACTGGATGAAGCGGGCCAGCGAATTGAGCAGGTAACATTTTCGCTCGAACCGATTTCTCCAACCCCGCAAGTGCCTATCGAGATTGAGTTCAAAGCCGCCCATGAATTCGCGCCGCTTGTGCATGAACTGCAGCTGAAGTTGGCCGCCGGCATGCCTGCGGGCTTCTGGCAGGGCTATGAACTGGAACTCAGCGATTTTGATTTGCGCCAGTTGGCAGGCATCAATGACCTGCTTAAACGTTGGCAAAACGAAGCGGCCGGTATCGAGTTTGACTCGGTCCTGGACCTTTCCCTCTACGGCGACCGCGTGACGGGTATTGGGGAAGCGGAAAGAATTACTTCGCCTTTCCTGGTCAAAGAGGCGACCGAGAACTGGTTGCCGAAGGATGTAGCAGCGCTGGGCATCGATGCAGAAGTCCTTGGTCGGTGGGATCCTTCTGATCGCGCTCAATTTGAAGCGTTTGGGCAGCGGCTTGATGAAGCTCGCGCTGCCGGTGATGAAACGGTCTGTTTGCCAGAGTCTGAAACACCACTCTCGATTGCCGCTGCCGAGCAACTGTTTGATGCGTGGTCGAAGAAAATTGCGCCTGTCGAGACCGAGCAGGTTGAGCAGCGGGAGAAAGTTGGCCGCGCCGTACTGCAAATCGGCCACAACATTGACGAGCCGACTTACGTTCAGGTACGTCAAGCAGCGTTATGCGCCGCTTTGGATGCAACGCCAGAGTTGCCTGGCCTGCTCAAGCCAGAAGTCGTCCTGCGCGACCATCAGCTTCAAGGTGTAGCGTGGTTGCAGCATTTGTTCCGCTTGTCCCCCACGGACGTATCGGGTTGCTTGCTCGCCGATGACATGGGGCTTGGGAAAACAATCCAACTGCTCACCTTCCTGGTCTGGTACCTGGAACAGTATCCAAAAGATCAGCCAACACTGATCGTCGCTCCTGTCTCGTTGCTAGACAATTGGGAGCGAGAGCTTCACAGGTTCTTCTTTGCTGACGCACTGCCCGTGTTGAAGCTGTATGGCTCAGCCTTGAGCGCAGTGAAGTTCAAGAAAGATGAAATCCCAGCGGATTTGAAAGCCAAAGGTATCAAGAACCTGCTGCGCCCAGGTTGGATGGGCGATGCCCGAATCGTCCTGACGACATACGAGACACTGCGTGATCAGGAGTTTTCCCTGGCGCGCCAGCAATGGTCCATCGTCGTGTGCGACGAAGCTCAGAAGCTGAAGAACCCGGCGGCACTGGTGACTCAGGCGATCAAAGCCATTCCCGCACGGTTCCGAGTAGCGTGTACCGGTACGCCGGTCGAGAACACCCTGATCGATCTCTGGTGCCTGTTCGACTTCATTCAGCCAGGATTCTTGGGCGGCTTGAACCAGTTCGGTCGCGACTATCAGCGCCCCATCGAAGCCGCACTAGAGCGTGATACAGATGCGCTGGAACGCCTGCGTGGGCTTATCGAACCGCAGACTTTGCGGCGGACCAAGCAGGACATCGCCAAGGACCTGCCGGCCAAAATCGAAGACGCAGCATGCCGTTCACTCGGCATGCATGCCCTGCAGCGTAACCTCTATCTGTCCGAAATATCCGCATACAGCCAAAAGCAGCAGATCGAAGAGCAGCTAGATCAAAAGACCTCCGGCATGCTGGGCTTGCTGCACAAGCTCAAGCTGATTTGTGCCCATCCTTACAGCGTTCAGCCCGACACGCGGTTGCGCGACAACTCGCCGAAGCTTCAGTGGCTGATTCAGACGCTCGAGTCGATCAAAAGGGCCGGCAACGGCGACAAGGTCATCGTCTTTACCGAGTTGCGAGATATTCAGCGGGAACTGCAGCATGCGATTCAGCAGCATTTCGGGTTTCGGGCGACGGTCATCAATGGCGATACCAGTACCAGCAGTCAGAGCGCCAATAGCCGGCAGAGGCTGATCGATCAATTCCAAGAGCTGCCGGGTTTCGCCGTCATCATCCTGTCCACTATCGCCGTCGGATTCGGGGTGAACGTGCAGGCGGCCAATCACGTCATTCACTTTACGCGCTGCTGGAACCCGGCCAAGGAAGATCAGGCGACGGATCGAGCCTATCGGATTGGGCAGCAGAAGGATGTGTATGTGTACTACCCGACGGTTCGGGATGCGACGATGCCGACGTTTGAAGCGACGCTGGACGAGCTGCTGAGTAAGCGGCGAGCGTTGGCGCGAGATATGTTGAGTGGAACCTCGGAGCTGCAGGCTTCTGATTTTGAAGCCGTGCTGAACACGCATTGATATGTCAATTATGGGTACAGGTGCGCTCATCTCCAAGCGTGCCAATCCGCAAGAACCTGCGAGCTAGGGCGGGTGCGTCAGTGGTAACTGAGTGGATTATTTACCTGTTCGCACGTCAAGTGTTGGCACTGGACGTTCTGAGGCTTAATGTGCGCGGCATCCAGGCCGCCCATGAGCCCTCGGGCTGTGACATTCAGTCGGCTCGAAAGGTTAAACTCACCCTTTTGCCTGTGTATTCCAAGGAATTATTGAGTGAACACGGAAAATCATTCCCAGACGGCCGCCTTTCTCTGGTCGATTGCCGACCTACTGCGTGGTGATTTCAAGCAGTCCCAGTACGGCCGCATCATCCTGCCATTCACCCTGCTGCGGCGTATGGAGTGTGTGCTGGCGCCGACCAAGGATGCCGTGATTTACGAGTCCTACGCTCAGGAAGGCCGCCCGGACACCGTACGTGAAATGTACATGCTGCGCGCCGCTGACCAGCAGTTCTTCAACTCCTCATCGTTGACCCTCGGCACCCTGTCCGACACCCAGACTGCCGCCGACCTGATGAGCTACGTGCAGGCGTTCAGCAAGGATGCCCGCGAGATCTTCGAGCACTTCCACTTCGAAGATTTCGTTCAGCAGTTGGAAACCGCCAACCTGCTGTACCAGGTGGCGCAGCGTTTCGCGGTAACCGATCTGAGCCCCGAGTTCATAAGCAACTTCGGCATGGGCATCATCTTCGAAGAGTTGATTCGCAAGTTCGCGGAAAGCTCCAACGAAACCGCCGGGGAGCACTTCACCCCGCGAGATATCGTGCACTTCACCACCTCGCTGGTGATCACCGATCAGGATCACAAGCTCGCGCCCAACAGCATCGTCACCATCTACGATCCAACCGCCGGCACCGGCGGCTTTCTGTCCGAGGGTGATGAGTACATCCAGTCCATCAGCGAAAAGGTCAGCGTGTCGCTGCACGGCCAGGAGCTCAACCCCGAGTCCTACGCCATCTGCAAGGCGGACATGCTGATCAAGGGCCAGGACGTGGCCAGCATCAAGCTCGGCAACACCCTGTCCAACGACCAGCTGGCCGGCAAGCACTTCGACTTTATGCTCAGCAACCCGCCGTTCGGCGTGGAATGGAAGAAGGTGCAAAAGCAGATCACCGACGAGCACAGCCACAAGGGTTTCGATGGCCGCTTCGGCCCGGGCCTGCCGCGCGTGTCGGACGGCTCGTTGCTGTTCCTGCTGCACCTGGTCAGCAAGATGCGTGACCCGCGCGAAGGTGGCTCGCGTATCGGCATCATCCTCAACGGCTCGCCGCTGTTTACCGGCGGCGCGGGTTCGGGCGAGTCGGAGATTCGCCGCTACCTGCTGCAGAACGACCTGGTCGAGGCCATAGTCGCGTTGCCGACCGACATGTTCTACAACACCGGCATCGCCACCTATGTGTGGATACTCAGTAACCACAAGGCCGCTGCGCGCCAGGGCAAGGTGCAGTTGATCGACGGCAGCCAGCACTACGCCAAGATGCGCAAATCGCTGGGCAGCAAGCGCCAGTACATCACCGATGATCAAATTAGCGAGCTGGTGCGCCTGTATGGCAGCTTCGAGCAAACCGCGCAGAGCAAAATCTTCCCCATCGACGCCTTCGGCTACCGCCGCATCACCGTCGAACGCCCGCTGCGCCTGAACTTCCAGGCAAGCAGCCAGCGCATCGCTAAGGTGCTGGAAGAAAAAGCCCTGCAGAAGCTCGACAGCGCCGCTCAGCAGCAACTGCTAGAAGCCTTGCAAACCCTCGACGCCAGCGTGTTGCACCGCAACCGCGAGCAGTTCAGCAAGTTGTTGAAAAAAGCCCTCACCGCGCACAGCATCAGCCTCAGCACGCCGGAGCTAAAAGCCCTGCTCAATGCCTTGAGCGAGCGCGACCCCGAGGCGGATATCTGCACGACCAAAGGCCAACCCGAAGCCGACGCTGGCCTGCGTGACAACGAGAACGTGCCGCTGGGCGAGTCGGTGTACGACTACTTCCAGCGCGAAGTTATTCCCCATGTACCGGATGCCTGGATAGACGAAAGCAAAACCGATGCACAGGATGGCGAGGTCGGCATTGTCGGTTTCGAGATTCCCTTTAACCGCCACTTTTATGTGTTCCAGCCACCGCGTCCGCTGGCTGATATCGACCGCGACCTGAAAACCTGCACCGACCGGATCAAGCATATGATTGAGGGGCTGTCGGCATGACATTCCCCTGTTATCCGAAATATAAGGCGTCAGGCTTTATCTGGTTGGGAGACGTACCTGAAAGCTGGGCACTCAAGCGTCTTGGCCATTACTTCGATGAGCGCCGCGAAAGGGCCAGTGATACTGAGTTCGAGCCTTTGTCAGTGACCAAACACGGGATTGTTCCCCGGCTTGAAAGCGCAGCAAAAACGCAGGATGGGGACAATAGAAAGAAAGTGTTGGCGGGCGATTTTGTTATCAATAGCCGCTCCGACCGCAAGGGGTCTTCCGGGTTGTCTCCCCTAGATGGGTCAGTCTCTTTGATTTGTACTGTCCTGACCCCGAGTGGATTACACGGCCCATTTATTCATCACTTATTCAGAAGCGAGCTTTTCCAAGAAGAGTATTACCGTTGGGGTAAGGGAATAGTGGCTGACCTTTGGAGCACGAATTTTTCTGACATGAAGAATATTGTGCTGGGTGTTCCTTCTGAGGCCGAACAAATCCAAATCGCCCGCTTCCTCGACCACGAAACCGCCCGCATCGACGCGCTGATCGAAGAGCAGCAGCGCTTGATCGAACTGCTCAAGGAAAAGCGCCAGACCGTCATCTCCCATACCGTCACCAAAGGCCTCGACCCCACGGTGTCGATGAAGGATTCCTGCGTGGAGTGGCTAGGCGAGGTGCCGGCGCATTGGGATGTAGGTGCTTTGCGCTGGTACGCAACCATCCAAGGTGGTGTGGCTAAGGGTAAGGATTATGAAGGGCGCGAGACTGTATTGATGCCGTATTTGCGTGTAGCGAATGTGCAAAACGGATTTGTAGATTTAAGTGAAGTAAAAGAGATCTCCGTACTCGAATCAGAAGTGGAACGTTACAGCCTTCGTGCTGGTGACGTGCTTATGAACGAGGGTGGCGATAATGACAAACTGGGCCGTGGAACAGTTTGGCAAGGGCAAATATCACCATGCCTTCATCAAAATCATGTATTTGCTATTCGGCCTAATGGTTCGCTCAAAGCTGAATGGTTGGCCACCTTTACTCAGTCCGAGCAGGCGCGTATCTACTTCTTCCTGAACTCTAAGCAAAGCACCAATTTGGCATCGATATCTGCAAGTAATGCTATGGGTCTGGCGCTACCAATCCCCTCCGTGAATGAACAACAAGAGATCCTTGCATATCTGGATCAAGATCGTGCGCGGCATGAGCAACTCGTTGGTGTAGCGACGTCCACAGTCGAATTGCTCCAAGAGCGCCGCTCAGCCCTAATTTCCGCCGCCGTCACCGGCAAAATCGACGTGCGCGGTTGGCAGCCAGCGGCCAGCGCGCCATCCCCCGAATTAGTAGAAGAGGCCGTGTAATGGCGGACAGCAAGGAAGCTCAGTTTCAATGCGACATTATCGACGCCCTGGCCGCCCAGGGCTGGCTAGTCGGCACCGCCAGCGGCTACGACCGCCGTACCGCGTTGTATGCCGAAGATGTGCTGGGCTACTTCAAGGACGCCTGGCCCGAGCGCTGGGACAAGTTCGCCAAGGCCAACCCCAATGCGCCGGAAGAGGTGCTGGTGCAAAAGCTGGTGCGCGAGCTGGAGCAGAGCGGCACTCTGGATGTGTTGCGCCATGGCTTTAAGCTGCCGGCGGTGAAGGTGGAGCTGTGCAGCTTCCAGCCCGACCATGGCATGAACCCGGGTACCCTCAAGCGCTACCAGTGCAACCGCTTGCGCGTGGTGCCGGAGGTGTCCTATTCGCCGCATGCGCGTGAGGCGGGCAGCAGCGGGCAAAGCTACAACCCACGGCTGGATCTGGTGCTGTTCGTCAACGGCATCCCCACCGCCACGCTGGAGCTGAAAAGCGAGTTCAAGCAGTCGGTGGAAAACGCCAAGCGCCAATACCGTTACGACCGCCCGGTAAAAGACCCGCTGACGCGCAAGCCGGAGCCGTTGCTGACCTTCAAGCGCGGCGCGCTGGTGCACTTTGCCGTCGGCCAGAACGAGGTGGCGATGACCACCCAACTGGCGGGTAAAGACACCTTCTTCCTGCCGTTCAACCTTGGCAGCGAAGAAGGCGGCGCGGGCAACCCCATGCCGGAAGACGACAGCCAGTACGCCACCAGCTACCTGTGGCAGCGCCTGATGCAGCCGGATGCCTGGCTCAAGGTGCTGGGGCGCTTTCTGCACCTGGACAAGAAAACCAGCGAAGGCTTCGACGGCACGCCGGTGACCAAGGAGACGATGATCTTCCCGCGTTACCACCAGTGGGAAGTGGTCAACCAGTTGATCAACACCACCCGTGTCGAAGGGCCGGGCAAGCGCTATTTGGTCCAGCACAGCGCCGGCTCGGGCAAGTCCAACTCCATCGCCTGGACCGCGCATCAACTGGCCTCGCTGTACGACGATGCCGGCCAGCGCCTGTTCAACTCGGTGATCGTGGTCACCGACCGCACGGTGCTGGATAGCCAGCTGCAGAACACCATCTACCAGTTCGAGCACGCCCAGGGTGTGGTCAAACCGATCAGCCGCGATGTCGGTAACCAGAGCAAATCCGAACAACTGGCCGAGGCGCTGGCTGAGCAGACCCGCATCATCATCGTCACCATCCAGACCTTCCCGGCGCTGTTCGATGCGCTGGACAAGTACCCCAAGCTGGCCAGCGGGCGCTATGCGGTGATCGCCGACGAGGCGCACTCCTCGCAAACCGGCTCATCGGCTAGCAAGCTGAAGCAGATACTTGGCAGCGATGTTATGGATGGCGAAGAAGTGACCGCTGAAGAGCTGTTGGACGCCGCCGTGCAGGCGCGCCAACCAAATGAGCGCATCAGCTACTACGCCTTTACCGCCACGCCCAAGGCCAAGACTCTGGAGCTGTTCGGTCGCCCGGCCGACCCAACCCTGCCGGTTAGTGCCAGCAACAAGCCGGAGGCGTTTCACCTGTACTCCATGCGCCAGGCCATCGAGGAAGGTTTTATCCTCGACGTGCTGCGCAACTACACCACCTACAGCACCGCCTGGAAGATCGCTCACCCGGACGGCGAAGACGACGAGGTGGACAGCAAACAGGCGCGCATCAAACTGGCCCGTTGGGTGCGTTTGCACCCGTACAACATTAGCCAGAAGGTCGAGGTGATCGTCGAGCACTTCCGCGCCAATATTCGTGGTCTGCTGAATGGCCAGGCCAAGGCTATGGTGGTGACCAGCAGCCGTCAGGAAGCAGTGCGCTACCAGTTAGCCGTCAAAGCCTATGTGCAGCAGATGGGTTACCGCGATGTCCACCCGCTGGTGGCGTTCTCCGGCAGCGTGTTGCCGGATGAGGTGATCCCCGAAGAGGTGACGGAAAGCAGCAGCCTGCTCAACGCCGGCCTGAATGGCCGTGACCTGGCGGACGCCTTCGATACCCAGGACTTCAATGTGATGATCGCGGCCAACAAGTACCAGACCGGCTTCGATCAACCCAAGCTCTGCGCCATGTACGTGGACAAGAAGCTGCAAGGCGTGGACTGCGTGCAGACCCTGTCGCGACTGAACCGCACCTTCGGGGATAGCAAGGAAACCTTCATCCTCGACTTCTTCAACGAGCCGCAGGATATTCTCGACGCCTTCTTGCCGTACTACACCAAGGCCGAGCTGACCGATGTGACCGACCCGCAGATCATCTATGACCTGCAGAAGAAGTTGGATGCAGAGGGGATCTATCACTGGCAGGAGGTCGAGGCGTTCGCCATGGCCTTCTTCGACCCCAAGGCTGCGGCCAGCAAGCTCAGCTACTATTGCACACCGGCCAAGGAGCGCTTTGCCAAGCGCTACGCCTTCTCGGTGGAGTCGCGCCAGCAGGCGCTGGACTTCAAACGCACGGCCGAGACTAACGGCGACAGTAGCGGCCTGAAAAAAGCCGAGCACGCGCTGAAAGAGGCCGGCGAGCAAATCGATCAACTCGACCTGTTCCGTAAAAACCTGCAGAGCTTTGTGCGCCTGTACGAGTTCCTCTCGCAGATTGTCCCCTACGAGGACCGTGAACTGGAGCAGCTCTGCGTGTACGCCAAACACCTGCACCCGCTGTTGCGCGTGGATCGACTACAACAAGACGACGTGGATGTGGGCGAGTTGCAACTGAGTCACTACCGTCTGAGCAAGCGCGCCGAGCATCAGCTGCGCCTGAACGAGGAAACCGGCGAATACACCCTCAAACCTAGTAGTGATGTGGGCAGCGGCAAGCCCCATGATCCGGAGAAGAAGCGCTTATCGGAAATTATCGAGGCGCTGAACGATATCTTCGGAGCCGAGGTGAGTGATGACGACCAACTGCAGTTCCTTACCGGCATCGCCCAGCGCATCAGCCGCCAGGAAGATGTGATGGCCCAGGTGAACAACCACTCGGTGGATCAAGTGATGCACGGCCTGTTCCCAAAACGCGTGTTGGACACCGTGCTGGACGCCATGACCGACCACGAGAAACTCTCGCTGGAGGTGCTGGATAACGAGACGAAGAGTCGGGCGTTTGCGCTGGTGATTTTGAAGATGCTGAAGACAGCGGCTGGATTTGATCAGAGCGGCTTGCACGGTGCCTGAACACCGCGTGTAAGGATAGGATGCAACGATGGCAATTCCTGATTTTCAAAGCGTGATGCGGCCTGTGCTGGCCACTGTGCAAAATGGTATGCCGATGCCACTCAACGAGGTGCGCGAGCAGGTGGCCGAGCGGTTTCAACTGACCGAGGAGGAGCGCAAGGAGCGGCTGCCTTCTGGCCATCAGACAGTAATCAACAACCGAGTGGGCTGGGCACGTACTTATTTGAACAAAGCGGGACTGCTGTGCATTCCTACTAAGGGGATGGTGCAGATTACGCCGCGCGGCCTCACTACTTTGGCTGATGGCCCGGAGCGCATCACGGTTAGTTGGCTGAAGCAGTTCCCTGAATTCGCAGACTTCCATACCGCCAAACCGCAAGAGCTTGACGCGCCTGCCTTGCTACCTGTCGAGGTTGCTGAAACCACGCCTGACGAGCAGTTGGCAGAAGCGCATCAAGCATTGGTACAGTCACTGGCAGATGAGCTGTTAGTGCAAGTCCGGGCCGCTACCCCCAGCTTTTTTGAGCAGTTGGTGGTCGATCTCATGATCGCCATGGGCTACGGCGGATCGCGTAAGGAAGCCGGTAAGGCAACCCAGGCAACCAATGATGATGGGATTGACGGGATTATTAAAGAAGACAAGCTCGGCCTTGACGTGATTTATCTGCAGGCCAAGCGCTGGACCAACACTGTGCACCGTCCGGAAATCGACAAATTTATCGGCGCTTTGACACGCCAGCGTGCCCGCAAAGGCGTGTTTATCACCACGTCGGATTTCTCGGATGGCGCCCGTGCTGCAGCGCTGGGGCTGGATATCAAAGTGGTGCTGATCGATGGTGTCGAGCTGGCGCGGCTGATGGTCGAGAATAACTTGGGTGTAAGCATTAAGCAGGTGTATGAGGTGAAGCAGTTGGACAGCGATTATTTCGCAGGGGAGTGAATTGTAACGTCTGGTCTTAGCATGACTTCGGCAGCTAATACTAACTCATATCCCTCTAACATGATGTCAGCGCCCGATGGCTCCCCTACGCTTCAAGATCAGTGAAGCAGTGAGTCGATAGTAATATCTGCTGGCCTCGGAATGATCTTTCAGGTACTGGGCGAGAAACCAGCGAACATGCTTCAGTTGCCAGGTCCAAGGATTGTCTCGCTGCCATCGCTGTTGAATGGCCGCTTGCATGATTCGGGCTTGGCGTAGGTGGCGTTGCTGCGTTGTTTTCGAACCTGCCAGGGTGCCGCTCAGGGTAAGCGTCCGGCGAACTCACCTTCCGAACTCCAGCTTTAAGGGCGATGGTGTCCGCGTATTTTTAAGCGGACGCGATCGCCCTTATCGCCAGGATTTCCATGCGCCAACGAAGCTCTTATCCGAAACCGTTCAAAGCCCAAGTCGTTCAGGAATGCCTGCAACCTGGGGCGACTGTCTCAAGTGTCGCCATCAGCCACGGCATCAATGCCAACGTCATCCGAAAATGGATGCCGCTCTATCGAGACCAGCCCGCAGCGACTTCACTACCGGCATTCGTCCCGCTAAAAGCCGTACCTAAACGGCCAGCCGAAGCGTCAGTGATCATCGAGTTGCCCATGGCCGGCCAAGTGATCACAGTGAAGTGGCCAACCTCAGATCCCGAGGGCTGCGCGCAATTTATCCGGGCTGTCGCTCAATGATCCGCATCGATGCAATATGGCTGGCCACCGAGCCGATGGATATGCGCGCCGGCACCGAAACCGCATTAGCCCGGGTGATCGCAGTGTTCGGTGCGGCGAAGCCGCACTGCGCTTATCTGTTCGCCAATCGTCGGGCTAACCGGATGAAAGTACTGGTGCACGATGGCGTGGGCGTCTGGCTTGCGGCGCGGCGACTGAACCAAGGCAAGTTTCACTGGCCCGGAATTCGCCACGGCTGCGAGGTCGAACTCGACAGCGAACAACTCCAGGCGTTGGTACTGGGTTTGCCGTGGCAGCGAGTCGGTACGGGTGGCGTGATCAGCATGCTGTAATCGCCGGCCATTTGACCGGTCTGCTTGTCGTCGTTTCGGGCCTGCTCTGGCACAATCGGCGGCATGACTTTCTCGCCCAACCTCGACCAGATGACCCCGGAACAGCTCCGTGCCTTGGCGGCACAGGCGCTGCAGTTGCAGTCCCAAGTCGAGGCGATGAGCAGGAAGATCCAGAACGATGAAATCCTCATCGAACAGTTCAAGTTCGAAATCGCCCTGCTCAAGCGCCACAAGTTTGCTAAGCGCAGCGAGCAAATCAGCCCGGCGCAAGGCAGCTTGCTGGATGACCTGCTCGACACAGACCTTGAAGCTATCGAAGCAGAACTGAAACAGCTCCTTCCAGCCTCGCCACAAGCCGAGCCACGGCAATCTCCGAAACGTGCGCCATTGCCGCTGCAGTTTCCACGCACAGTGATTCGTCACGAACCCGAAGACACTCAGTGCGCCTGTGGCTGCCAACTTCAGCGCATCGGCGAAGACGTCAGCGAGAAGCTGGATTACACGCCGGGCGTGTTCACTGTCGAGCAACATGTGCGTGGCAAATGGGCCTGCCGTCAGTGCGAGATACTGATGCAGGCGCCGGTGCCGGCGCAGGTTATCGACAAAGGTATCCCGACCGCAGTCTTGTTGGCCCACGCGATGGTGGCGAAGTTTGCCGACCACTTGCCGCTGTACCGGCAGGAGAAAATCTTTGGCCGCGCGGGGCTGGCAATCGCTCGTTCGACCCTGGCCCAGTGGGTCGGACAAACCGGTGTGCAGCTCCAGCCGCTGGTCGATGCACTGCGTGAAGCCGTTCTGAACCAGGGCGTGATTCACGCTGATGAAACGCCGGTGCAAATGCTTGCGCCGGGCGAGAAGAAAACCCACCGAGCCTATGTCTGGGCCTACAGCACGACGCCGTTTTCGGCGCTCAAGGCGGTGGTCTACGACTTCAGCCCAAGCCGTGCTGGCGAACACGCGCGTAACTTCCTGGGCGACTGGAACGGCAAGCTGGTTTGCGATGACTTCGCTGGCTATAAAGCTGGTTTTGAGCAAGGCATCACTGAGATCGGCTGCATGGCCCACGCCCGTCGCAAGTTTTTCGATCTGCATGTGGCGAACAAAAGTCAGCTAGCCGAACAGGCGTTGCACTCGATCAGCGGCCTGTACGAGGTGGAACGCCAGGCGCGGGACATGAGTGATGAAGATCGCTGGCGAATACGTCAGGAAATGGCGGTACCGATCAGTAAAAAATTGCATGACTGGATGTTGGCCCAGCGCGACCTGGTGCCCAACGGATCAGCCACGGCCAAAGCCCTCGACTACAGCCTGAAACGCTGGGTAGCGCTGACGCGCTACCTGGACGATGGTGCTGTGCCCATCGACAACAACCAAGTTGAAAACCAGATACGGCCATGGGCACTCGGGCGCTCGAACTGGTTATTTGCCGGGTCCTTGCGCAGCGGCAAACGAGCAGCTGCAATCATGAGCCTGATCCAATCGGCGCGCATGAATGGGCATGATCCGTATGCCTATCTCAAAGATGTACTGACGCGGTTGCCGACGCAACGGGCCAGTGAGATCGGGCAACTGTTACCGCATCAGTGGGTGTCTGCCTAACTTACGCAAGGTGAGTTGGGCGGACGCTTACATCATTTCAACGCTTTCGTGTGCATGACCGCTAACGGCCAGATCCGCTCTCGCTCTGCGAATACCTTCAACGAATGTTTTGGGCGTATACCTTGAGCTGTTGGCATCTGAACGATAGGCGCTCCAATAGTGCTCCAGAGCCTTCGGGAATTGCTCCGCCGTGTAGTTCTTCAGCCGGTGAACGGCGCCGATCGCATGCACCCCATCCTTGCGATCCGAAACAGGCAGGCACCGGGAAACCAGCTGCGCAAACGCACCGAGAACAACGCTCGTATCGTCGTCAGGGAAGACAAATCATTGGTGGAAAAGCGTGGCGGTGACACGCTCAACCCTATATTGCTCGCCTAAAAACGTCGCCCGATTTACATAAATACTGGTTCAAAAATCGTTTGAAACAATCAGTGGAAAAGCACGAATCTGTCCGAAATAATCAGTGGAAAATCACGATTTATTTTGTTTCTTCGGTGGAAAAACCATAAAGGATTCCACTAATTTATCGAAGGACTCGGTTTGGCCTAGGAAATACTGGGCTTTGGGGCTTTCCACTCAATTCGCGATTGGTGCATAAAAACCGGAGCCTTCAAAATTGATCCCGTCGCTAAATTATGAGAATTGCACCAGTCTGCCCTAACCCATTGAGATAGCTGTGAAATTCCCCTTTACGAGAGTACTGCTGCGAATAAATGAGAAAAAA
>NZ_JANIAG010000102.1:0-19695 GCF_028682155.1 Pseudomonas sp. 39004 | reverse complement strand
GCACAGGCCCTAGAAAAACCAAGCCATGCACTTCAGATCAGCGCCCGATCCTCAATCCCTGACCAACCCCAGCAACGCCGCCCTGGCCTCAGGCGTGCGCAAGCACTCGATAAACAACTGGCTCTCCCGCTCCACAGTCGCCTCCAGCGCCTCACGCAGCCCATCCTTGAGCAGGCGCTTGCTGACCCGCAACGCTTCCTGCGGATAACCCTGCAGGCGCCGTGCCAGTTGCCGTGCAGCCGCCAGGCACTGCTCGCCATCGTCATGCAGCTCATTGGCCAAGCCCCAGGCCACCGCCCGCTCGCCATCGAGCAGCTCGTTGGCCATCAGCAAGCGGGCGGCGCGGGCGTGCCCGAGCATACGTGGCAGCAACAGGCTGGAACCAAACTCCGGGCATACCCCCAGCGGCGCAAACGGCATGCGCAGCTTCGCCGAACGGCTGACCAGCACCTGGTCGCAATGCAGCAGCAGGGTGGCACCGATGCCGATCGCCGCGCCACTGACCGCAGCGATCAGCGGCTTCTCCAGGCCCATGACAATGCGCATCAGGCGGAACACCGGGCTGTCCCTGTCGCTGGGCGGGTTGTCGAGGAAATCGCGCAGGTCGTTGCCGGCGCTGAAGCAGTGCGCGCCCCCGGTGATGAGGATCGCCTCCACCTGCGGGTCTTCACCCGCCGCCAGCAGCAGGTCGCCAAACTGGCGGTACATGGCGATGTTCAGGGCATTGAGCTTGTCGGGGCGATTGAAGGTCAGGGTCAGCAGGCCCTGGTCCAGTTCGCGTGTGATCAGGTCGTTCATGGCAGCCGCTTTTTGTTGTTGTGGGTGGGCCCGGGAAAGTGTAACCGCCGGGCAGTGGCCATCAGGGTTTATCATGGCGTTCGGCTTGTTGTACAGTCGTTCAGCCCCGTCAACCGCCCGAGAACCGCCGATGAGTCAGGAAGCCCGCTACCACCGCATGCTGCCGCAATTGCGCAAGGCCAACCTGGTCGAGGCGACCTTGGTCTGCCTCAAACGCCATGGTTTCCAGGGGGCCTCGATCCGCAAGATTTCCGCCGAGGCCGGGGTGTCGGTGGGGCTGATCAGCCACCATTACGCCGGCAAGGACGAACTGGTGGCCGAAGCCTACATGGCGGTCACCGGGCGGGTCATGGGCCTGTTGCGCGAAGCCATGGCCCAGGCCGCGCCCACGGCCCGCGAGCGGCTGTCGGCATTCTTCCGCGCCTCGTTCTGCGCCGAACTGCTCGACCCGCAGCTGCTCGATGCCTGGCTGGCGTTCTGGGGCGCCGTCAAGACCGCCGAGGCGATCAACCAGGTGCATGAACACTCGTATGGCGAATACCGCAACGAGCTGAGCCGGCTGCTTGCCACGCTGGCCGTGGAAGAGGGCTGGCAGGGCTTTGACGCCGACCTGGCGGCGATCAGCCTGAGCGCCTTGCTCGATGGCCTGTGGCTCGAATCGGGCCTGAACCCCGGCACCTTCACCCCGGCCCAGGGCGTGCAGATCTGCGAGGCCTGGGTCGATGGCTTGCAGGCCGGTGGGCGGCAACGCTTCCGCCTGCCCGAGGGCTGTTGATCGCCCGTTCAGTAGCGAGTACGCTGCTGTCGCGAGTGTGTAGACCAAACCAATAAAAAAAGAGACGACACGCAATGACGCCTCGGGTATTGATCGTCGATGACGATCCGCTTATTCGTGACTTGCTGCAGGCCTATCTGTCCCAGGAAGGCTACGACGTGCACTGTGCCGACACCGCCGAAAAGGCCGAGGCGCTGCTTGGCAGCCAGGACGTCGACCTGGTGCTGCTGGACATCCGCCTGCCCGGCAAGGACGGCCTGACCCTGACCCGCGAGCTGCGGGTGCGCTCGGAGGTCGGCATCATCCTCATCACCGGGCGCAACGACGACATCGACCGCATCGTCGGCCTGGAGTGCGGCGCCGACGACTACATCATGAAACCGCTCAACCCCCGTGAGCTGGTGTCGCGCGCCAAAAACCTGATTCGCCGCGTGCGTCATGCCCGCGAGGTGCACCCAACCCCCACCTGCGCACAATCGCTGAAGCAGTTTGCCGACTGGGCGCTGGACACCGACCGCCGGCGCCTGATCGACCCCCGTGGCGGGCAAACCTTGCTGACCCACGGCGAGTTCCAGTTGCTCAGCGTGTTTCTGCGCAACAGTGGCCATACCTTGAGCCGCGACCAGCTGATGGACCAGATTCGCAACCGTGAGTGGATGCCCAACGACCGGTCCATCGACGTGCTGGTCGGCCGCCTGCGCCGCAAGCTGCACGACGACCCGGCCGAGCCGCAGCTGATCATCACCATCCATGGCACCGGTTACCTGTTCACTGCCAGTGTGGCGGCGTGAACACCCTCGGCCGCCTGCTTGCCCTGGCCTTGCTGCTGCCAGGCGTGCAGGCCGCAGCCGTCGATCCGGTGCGCTACTGCGACTACCCGGTATACCCGCCAATTTCCTGGAGCGACGGCCACCAGGTGCGCGGCCTGGCGCCAACGGTGGTCCGTGAGCTGTTCGCGCGGATGGGCCGAGACGTGCAGACCGTGGTGCTGGGCAACTGGAAGCGTTGCTTGATGGACGTTGCCGCCGGGCGGGTGGATGTGGTGCTGGCCTACGACAGCGACCAACGTGACCAAGGCATGCGGTTTTCTTCGGTGCCGGTGATCCGTGAGGAAGTGGCGGTGTTTTACAACCGCCGTCGGCCCGTGCAATTCGAGCACCTGGAAGACCTGGCCCGGTACCGTGGCGGGTTGCTCTACGGTGAAAGCTATGGCGCCGAATTCGACCGTTTCGTCGCCCGTCACCACAACATCGAGCGGGTCTCGTCCAGCCAGCAGAACTTCGGCAAGCTGATCCGTGGGCGCATCGACTTCGTGATTCAGGAGCGGCGCACCGGTGAGCTGTTCATCGAGCACCTGCCCGGCGCCGTAGACATCCGCGCCTTGCCCGCCGCCCTGAGCGTGGACTACCTGCGCGTTGCGGTGTCGCGGCAATCACCGTTGAGCCAGCACATGGACGAGATCGACCGTCAACTGCAGCGCATGCGCGAAGCCGGCGAGATCGACCGTTGGCTGGAGCAGAGCGAAGTGACCTACCGCGACATGATCGACCTGCCGGCGGACGCGCGATGATCCGCCTGCGCACCGATGGCCTGCTGCGGCGCCTGCTGCTGTTCATCCTGCTGTTCAGCCTGTGCTTCACCGTGCTGGCCAGCTCTGTGCAGTTGTACTTCGAATACCGCCGTGAGATGCGCGATATCGAAGCGCGCATGGCGTTGATCCGCGCCGGTTACTTGGCAAGCCTCGAGCGCAGCCTGTGGGACCTCGACGAAGCGCAACTGGATGTGCAGTTGCGTGGCCTGGTGGACTTTTCCGATGTGGCCCGGGTACGCCTGGTCAGCGATGACTTCACCCTGTTGCGCGGTGATGCCGAGCCCAAGGGGCCCCTGCGCATCGAGCGCTTCCCCCTGGATTACCAGCCGCCCTCGGGGCCGGCGCGGCACCTTGGCGAACTGGAGGTCAGCATCGACCTGGGTGCGGTGCACCGGCGGCTGTATGCCACAGGCCTGGCCAGCCTGCTGTGGATGGGCGTTTTCCTGTGTGGCCTGGCCGTCGCGCTGTCGGGGTTGTTCTACCGCCTGGTGACGCGGCATTTGCAAGTGATGGCCGAATTTGCCCGGCGCATCGGTGCCGGGCATTGGCAGCAGCCGCTGCGCCTGGACCGGCGCCGCTCTGCGCGCCCGGACGAGATCGACACGGTGGCCCATGCGCTGGACGATATGCGCCGGGCCATCCTCAGCGACATCGAGCGCCGCGAGCTCGACCGCCTTGCGCTGCAGGGCAAGCGCGATGAGCTGCAGGCCATGGTCGAGCGGCGCACGGCGAGCCTGGCCCGGGCCAAGGACGAGGCTGAAGCCGCCAACCTGGCAAAGTCGCGCTTTCTGGCGACCATGAGCCATGAGTTGCGCACGCCGCTCAACGGCATTCTGGGCATGGCCGAACTGCTGCGTGGGGCCCGGCTCGACGCAGCCGACCGGCAACGCCTGGAGGCCCTGTACAAGGCCGGCGAAGGGCTGCTGGCCATTCTTGACGAAGTGCTTTGCTTTGCCCGCCTGGAAGAGGGTGAAAGCCACGCCGAAACGCTGGTTTTCTCGCTGCGCCAGCTGTGCGGGGAGGTGCTGGCATTGCTCGAACCCATGGCCCTGGCGCGTGGTGATACGCTGCACGTGGCGATCGACGGGCAGTTGGCCGAGCACCAGCACGGCGCCGAGCAGTACCTGCGCCAGGTGCTGAGCAACCTGCTGGCCAACGCCATCAAGTTTACCGAGCACGGCCAGGTCACGCTGAGGGTGCAGGTGCTGGCCAGCGATGAACGCGGGCAACGGTTGCGGGTGTCGGTCAGTGACAATGGCATCGGCATCGAACCGGCCATGCAGGCGAAGATCTTCGACCGCTTCATCCAGGCCAGCGAAGCCGTGGCACGGCGCTACGGGGGCACCGGCCTGGGCCTGGCGATCTGCAAGCACCTGGTGCAAAAGCTGGGCGGGTGCATAGGCCTGGACAGCGTGCCAGGGCAGGGCAGTTGCTTCTGGTTCGAGCTCGACATGGCGCGTGGGCAGCCTGCCGTCGCCCGTGAGCACGCTCACGTGGCCTCGGCCAGCCTGGATATCCTGGTGGTCGAGGACGTGGCGCTGAACCGCGAGGTGGTGGGCGGCTTGCTGGCCCGCGATGGCCACCAGGTGTGCTTTGCCGAGGATGCCGAGCAAGCCCTGCAAGCCTGTGCCCAGCGGCGGTTCTGCCTGATCCTGCTGGATGTGCACTTGCCCGGCATGAACGGGGTGGAGTTGTGCCGGCGTATCCGCGCTACCCCAGGGCCAAACCGTGACAGCCGCATCCTGGCGCTGACCGCCGGGGTGCAGCCAGCGCAGGTGCCCGGTTACCTGGCCGCCGGCATGCAGGGCGTACTGGCCAAGCCGCTGCGGCTGGGCCAGCTGCGCCAGGCCCTGGCCGAGGCGGCGCCTGCCGAGGTGGCCGCGCCTGCCGATGGCGCGGGCATGGACTGGTCGCTGCTGCAAACCCACCGCAGCTTGCTCGGTGAGCAGAAGCTTCAGGACCTGCTGGCGGTGTTGCGCCAGTTGCTCGAGCAGCACGCTACCGCGTTGGCCGATGCCCTGCAGGCCATGGACTGCACAGAAGTGTCGCACCTGGCGCACCGCCTGGCGGGCAGTTGCGATTCCCTGGGTTTTGCCGGCCTGGCTGCGCTGTTGCGCCGCCTTGAGGCGGCAGCACAGCGTCACGACGCGCAGGCGCTGCTGGCGCTCGGCGAGCCGCTGACAGCCCAGCTGGAACAGGCCCGCTCGACCCTGCAACAGCTGACCCAGCGCTGACGTACAAAAAACTTACGACTTTTTACATCTTCGAGCGGTTCGTACAACGGCACCTTACATCCGTTTCCAATAATCGATGGCAACCGTGTTGCACGCGGTCCATGAGGCTTATTGGAGATAACAATAATGACATGCCGTAGCGCTCAGCCCCTCCTTGAACCAACGCTTGTAAGCGGCGCGCCCGCGTTGCCACGCACCCCCTGCAACGGTGGGGTGCGCCATGACTGACACCCACGAAGGCAAGATCCAGCTTACCCGCGCGCTGAAAAGCCGGCACATCTTCATGCTGTCGCTGGGCGGCGTGATCGGCACCGGTCTGTTCATGGGCTCGGGCGTGACCATCAACCAGGGCGGGCCGATGGGCGCGATCCTGGCCTACCTGGTGGCGGGGCTGTTGATGTACCTGGTGATGGTCTGCCTGGGCGAGCTGTCGGTGCAGATGCCGGTCTCCGGTTCGTTCCAGGCCCATGCCACCAAGTTCATCGGCCCGGCCACCGGCTTCATGATCGGCTGGGTGTACTGGATGAGCTGGGCCACCACCGTGGGCCTGGAGTTCACCGCTGCAGGCATGTTGATGACCCGCTGGTTCCCCGAGGTGCCGATCTGGTACTGGTCGGCGTTGTTCGTGGTCGTGCTGTTCGGCCTCAATGCCTTGGCCACGCGGGCCTTTGGCGAGGCGGAGTATTGGTTCTCGGGGATCAAGGTGGCGACCATCCTCGGCTTCATCGTGATCGGCCTGCTGGTGATCTTTGGCGCCATCCCGCTGAACAGCGGGGCGCCGGCACCGATGCTGAACAACCTGATGGGCGAGTCGGTGTTCCCCCACGGGCTGTCGGCGGTGTTCGCGGTGATGATGACCGTGGTGTATGCCTTCCAGGGCTGCGAAATCATGGGCGTGGCGGCCGGCGAGACCGAGCACCCGGAAAAGAGCATCCCCCGCGCCGTGCGCAACGTGGTGTTCCGCGTGTTGATCTTCTACGTGCTGGCGATTGCCGTGCTGTCGGCCATCGTGCCCTACGAGCAGGCCGGCTTGATGGAAAGCCCGTTCGTGCAGGTGTTCGACATGGTCGGCATTCCTTATGCGGCCGACCTGATGAACTTCGTCATCCTCACCGCCATCCTGTCGGTGGGTAACTCCGGGCTGTATGCCTCCACTCGCATTCTCTGGGCGATGTCGAAGACGGGCATGGCGCCCAGAAGCCTGTCGCCGTTGAGCAAACGCGGTGTACCGCTGCGTGCCCTGAGCATCACCCTGTGCTTTGCCCTGGTGTCGCTGATGACCAGCTTCATCGCCGCCGACACCTTGTTCATGGTGCTGATGGCAGTGAGTGGCATGTCTGGCACGGTGACCTGGATCGTCATCGCCCTGGCGCAGTACCGGTTCCGCAAGGCGTTTCTGCGCGATGGTGGGCAGCTGCAGGACCTCAAGTACAAGGCGCCGCTGTATCCGCTGGTGCCGCTGCTGTGCATCACCCTGTGCTGCTCGCTGTTCGTATTTCTGGCCATGGATGAGACCCAGCGGCCGTCGTTGTACTGGGGCTTTGGCTTCATTGCCCTGTGCTATGCGGCGTATTTCGTGGTGAACCGTCGGCGCCAGGGGGCCTTGGCGCCGAGTGTGGGGTAGGGCTTGGGTCTGCCGGGGCCGCTCCTCCAACAGAACGCGGTCGTCTGTAGGAGCGGCCTCGCGTCGCGAAAGGGCTGCAAAGCAGCCCCCCGCTATCTCACAGCTCACCGCAAAAACCCGAGTTGTGCAAAGTTGTAACAACCCACTCCACCTTGTTGAACACTCGTTTAGTATCACTTCGTCAAGCCCTCCACCCCTAACAACAATACCGAGAGGCCCCCATGACTACCCCGTCATCGTCACTGTTGAGCAAGGTCGAAGCCGGCGTTGCCTGGATCACCCTCAACCGCCCCGAACAGCGCAACGCGCTGGACATCCCCACCCTCAAGCAACTACATGCCCTGCTGGACACCTGTAACAGCGACCCGGCTGTACGCGTGGTGGTGCTGACCGGCAGCGGGCGCAGCTTCTGCGCCGGTGCCGACCTTGCCGAGTGGGCCGAAGCCGAAGCCCGGGGCGCGCTGGAAAGCTACGGCTGGACCGAGACTGCCCACGCCCTGATGCTGCGCCTGCACACCCTCGACAAACCCACCCTCGCCGCCATCAATGGCACCGCCGTCGGCGGCGGCATGGACCTGACCCTGTGCTGCGACCTGCGCATCGCTGCCGCCTCGGCCCGATTCAAGGCCGGTTACACCAGCATGGCCTACAGCCCCGACGCCGGCGCCAGCTGGCACCTGCCACGGCTGATCGGCAGCGAGCAAGCCAAACGGCTGTTGTTCCTCGATGAGCTGTGGGGCGCCGAACGCGCGTTGGCGGCAGGGCTGGTGAGCGAGGTCTGCGCCGACGAGCAATTGCCTGCAGTGGCTGCCGAACTGGCCGGCCGCCTGGCCAACGGCCCGACCTTCGCCTACGCGCAGACCAAGCGGCTGATCCGCGAGGGCGCGCAACGCACCCTGGCCGAGCAGCTCGAGGCCGAGCGCCAGGCCGGCTTGCTGTGCGGGCGTAGCCAGGACGGCGCCGAGGCGCTCAAGGCCTCGCTGCAACGCCGCCCGCCACACTTCGTCGGCCAATAACCCGTTCCCCCTCCAGGACCTTCGCAGATGAATTTCCAACTGACCCAAGAACAAGAAATGTTGGTGGAAGCGGTACGCAGCTTCGTGGCCAAGGAACTGCTGCCCCATGAAGACGCGGTAGACCGCGCCGACGCCGTGTCGCCGGAGCTTGCCGCGCAGATCCGCGGCAAGGCCATCGCCGCCGGGTTCTACGCCTTCAACATGCCCGAGGAAGTCGGCGGCGGTGGCCTCGACTACCTGTCCCAGGCACTGATCGAGCGCGAGTTGTCCAAGGTTTCCTGGGCACTGCACGTGTTCGTCGCGCGCCCCTCGAAAATCCTCATGGCCTGCAAGGACCAACAGATCACCGATTACCTGCTGCCGTGCGTGCAGGGTGAAAAGACCGATTGCTTCGCCCTGACCGAACCCGGCGCCGGCTCTGATGCCAACGCCATCAAGACCCGCGCCGTACGTCAGGGCGACGACTACGTGATCAACGGCAGCAAGCACTTCATCAGCCACGCCGGCCATGCCGACTTCGCCATCGTCTTCGCGGTCACCGACACCTACGAGCACAACGGGCGCAAGCGCAATGCGGTCACCGCCTTGCTGGTCGACCGGGATACCCCCGGCATGACCATCCGCCGCGGGCCCAAGTGCGTGAGCAACCGGGGTTATCACACCTACGAGCTGTTCTTCGACGACTGCCGGGTACCGGCCAGCAAGGTGCTGGGCGAGGTCGGCAAGGGCTGGGAAGTGGCCAACGCCTGGCTTACTGCCGGCCGCGTGATGGTCGCTGCCAACTGCGTCGGCCAAGCCCAGCGCGCACTGGACGCCTCGCTGCAGTGGGCTGCCGACCGCAAGCAGTTTGGCCAACCCATCGGCAGCTACCAGGGCGTGTCGTTCAAGCTGGCCGACATGGCCACGCAGATCCGCGCCGCCGAACTGCTCACCCTGCACACCGCCTGGAAGATGGACCAAGGCAACATGACCGATGGCGAAGCGGGCATGGCCAAATTGTTCGCCAGCGAAGTGCTGGGCAAGGTCGCCGACGAAGCCGTGCAGATTTTTGGCGGCATGGGCCTGATGGACGAAGGGCCGGTCGAACGCATCTGGCGCAACGCCCGCATCGAGCGGATCTGGGAGGGCACCTCGGAAATCCAGCGGCACATCATTGCCCGCGAACTGCTGCGCCCGTTGCTGCGTTGATCGCCCTGGAGAATCAGCATGTCGCATTCGATTCGTGACAACCTCAAGCGCCTGCTGGCGCCACGGCACCTGGCCTTCGTGGGCGGGCGCAGCATGGCCCGGGCCCTCAAGCGCTGTGCCGAAGGTGGCTTTGCCGGCCCGCTGTGGCTGGTCAACCCGCAGCACGCCAGCCTCGAGGGCATCCCCTGTGTGGCGCAGGTGGCGGACTTGCCCTGCGCGCCTGACGCGGTGTTCATCGCCACCAACCGCGAGCTGACCCTGCACTGCGTCGAGGCGCTGGCCGCCCTCGGTGCCGGGGGTGCCATCTGCTATGCCTCGGGCTTTGCCGAGAGCGGCGAGCAAGGCCGCCTGCTGCAGCAGCGCTTGCTGGCGGCGGCCGGCAACATGGCCTTGCTCGGCCCCAACTGCTATGGCCTGCTCGACTACCTGCACGGCGCCGCCCTGTGGCCGGTGGCCCATGGCGGCAAGCAGGTAGAGAAGGGCGTGGCGATCCTCACCCAAAGCGGCAACTTCGCCTACAACCTGTCCATGAGCGACCGTTCGTTGCCGGTGGCTTACATGGCGTCGGTCGGCAACCAGGCGCAGCTGGGCGTGGCCGAGCTGATGGACGTGCTGCTCGACGACCCACGGGTGACCGCCATCGGCTTGCACCTCGAGGGCCTGAAAAACGTGCCCGGCTTTGCCCGCGCCGCGTACAAGGCGCTGCAGCAGGGCACGCCGATCATTGCCCTGAAGACTGGCGTGTCGCAGATCGGTGCGGAACTGGCGCTCAGCCACACCAGCTCGCTGTCTGGCTCCGATGCCCTGTATGACAGCCTGTTCCAGCGCCTGGGCGTGATTCGCGTGAGTGGCCCGGTGAGCTTCGTCGAGACGCTCAAGGCCGCCGCTTGCGGCCGCCTGCCTGGCGATGGCCGGCTGCTCGCGCTGGCCTGTTCGGGCGGTGACGCCGGTTTGATCGCCGACTACGCCGAGCGCAACCAGCTGAGCCTGCCCAGCCTGGAGCAGGGGCAGGTCGCCGCGCTGGCCCACGTGCTGCCGGCCTACGCCAACCTGGTCAACCCGCTGGATTTCACCACCGCGATCTGGGGCGATGAGGCGGCCCTGCAACGCATGCTCGACAGCAGCCTGTGCGGCGCGGCGGATGCGGCCATGCTGGTGCTCGACTACCCGGCGCAGTTCACCGGCGAGCGCAAGGAATGCGACCTGTTGCTGGCGCTGTACTGCGATGCGCTGGAGCGCCACGGCAAGATCGGCTTCGTCACCTCGGCGTTTCCCGAGCTGTTGCCGGCAGCCGCCCGTGAACGTCTGCATGCGCGCGGCATCGCTGCGCTGCAAGGGGTTGAAGATGGCTTGGCGGCGTGGGGGCGGATCGTGGCGTATCAACGCAGCCGCCAGCGCCTGCTGGAGCAAGGCGAGGCGGCGCAGCTACCGCTGAGCCCACAGCCCCTCGAAGGCGCTGGCCGTCTGCTGGATGAATGGCAGTCCAAACAAGCCCTGAGCGCCTTTGGCCTGCCGGTGCCGGCCGGTGTGCTGAGTACCCCTGAACGCGCGCTGGACGATGCTGCCGGGGTGGGCTACCCACTGGTGCTCAAGGCCGTCAGTGCGCAGTTGCCGCACAAGACCGAAGCCGGTGCGGTGGCGCTGAACCTGCGTGATGCAGCGGCGCTGCAGGCCGCCCTGGTGCAGATGCGCGAGCGCATCGGCGCCTATGCGCCAGGCGTGCCGTTCGACCAGATACTGCTCGAACCCATGGCGCCGCCGCCGTTGGCCGAGCTGATCGTCGGTATCAAGCGTGAGAACGATTTCGCCCTGGCCTTGGTGATCGGTGCTGGCGGCGTGCTGGTGGAGCTGCTCAAGGACAGCGTCAGCCTGTTGCTGCCGACCACCGACAGCGCCATCCGCGCCGCGCTGCTGGGCCTGCGCAGCGCCAGCCTGTTGCAAGGCTTCCGTGGCCGCCCGGCGGCCGACCTGGAGGCACTGGTGGCGGCGATCCGCGCC
Organism: Pseudomonas sp. 39004; assembly: GCF_028682155.1. Lineage (NCBI taxonomy): Bacteria > Pseudomonadati > Pseudomonadota > Gammaproteobacteria > Pseudomonadales > Pseudomonadaceae > Pseudomonas > Pseudomonas sp. 39004. The sequence continues at coordinate 8,471 of NZ_JANIAG010000102.1, read as the reverse complement.
GTGGCCGACTACGCCTGTGAAAACGCCGGGCAATTGCTGGAACTGGATGTGAACCCATTGATGGTTGGTGCCCACGGCACCACTGCGGTCGATGCGCTGATCCGCCTCGGCCAGCTGCAAGGAGATCAACATGCATGAGCGCCCGATGACTGCCGGCCAGGCGCTGGTACGGCTGCTGGCCAACTACGGGGTGGATACCGTGTTTGGTATCCCTGGGGTGCATACCCTGGAGCTGTACCGCGGCTTGCCCGGCAGTGGCATCCGCCATGTGCTGACCCGGCATGAGCAGGGCGCCGGCTTCATGGCAGATGGTTATGCCCGGGTCAGCGGCAGGCCGGGGGTGTGCTTCGTCATCACCGGCCCAGGTGTGACCAATGCCGCCACCGCCATTGGCCAGGCCTATGCCGACTCGATCCCGCTGCTGGTGATTTCCAGCGTCAACCACACGGCCAGCCTGGGCAAAGGCTGGGGCTGCCTGCATGAAACCCAGGACCAGCGCGCCATGACTGCGCCGATCACGGCGTTTTCCGCTGTGGCGCTGGGCGCCGAAGACCTGCCCGGGCTGATTGCCCGTGCCTGGGCGGTATTCGACAGCGAACGCCCGCGCCCGGTGCACATCTCGGTGCCGCTGGACGTGCTGGCCGCGCCCGTTGCCCGCGACTGGAGCGACGAGGTGGTGCGCCGGCCAGGGCGGGGCCAGCCCGACCAGGCCACGCTGGGCCAGGCCGCGCTGAAGCTGGCCGCAGCCAAACGGCCAATGATCATCGCCGGCGGCGGTGCATTGCGCGCTGCCGAACAACTTCAGCAGCTGAGCACGCGCCTGGCCGCGCCGCTGTTCACCAGCGTCGCCGGCAAGGGCCTGCTGCCTCCCGAGGCGCCGCTCAATGCCGGTTCGAGCCTGTGCGTGGCGCCAGGCTGGCAACTGATCAGCGAAGCCGATGTGGTGCTGGCGGTGGGCACCGAAATGGCCGACACCGACTTCTGGCGCGAGCGCCTGCCGGTCAATGGCGAGTTGCTGCGGGTGGACATCGACCCGCGCAAGTTCAACGACTTCTACCCTTGCGCCGTGGCCCTGCACGGTGATGCGCGGCAGACCCTCGACGGCTTGCTGGCGTCCTTGCCCGAGGGCGATCGCGACCCTCGTCAGGCCATCGCAACGGTGGCCGCCCTGCGCCAGGCCATCCGTGACGGGCATGCGCCGTTGCAGGCCATTCACCAGGCCATCCTCGATCGCATCGAAGCGGTGCTGCCGGATGACGCCTTCATCAGCAGCGACATGACCCAACTGGCCTACACCGGCAACTACGCCTTTGCCAGCCGGGCGCCGCGCAGCTGGCTGCACCCCACCGGTTACGGCACCCTAGGCTACGGCCTGCCGGCAGGTATCGGCGGCATGTTCGCCACTGACCACCGCCCCGGCCTGGTGCTGGTCGGCGACGGCGGTTTCCTCTATACCGCCCAGGAGCTGGCCACCGCCGTCGAGGAACTGGACCGGCCGCTGGTGGTGCTGCTGTGGAACAACGATGCCCTCGGGCAGATCCGTGACGACATGCTCGGCCTGGACATCGAGCCGGTTGGCGTGCTGCCGCGCAACCCCGACTTCATCGGCCTGGCCCGCGCATTTGGCTGCGCAGTGCGCCAGCCGCGCGACCTGGATGCCTTGCAGGCAGACCTGGCCTGCGGCTTCGCCACGCCAGGCGTGACCTTTATCGAACTCAAACATACCTGCGTCTGCTGACAGCGGCGCATTACCCATGACAAGAGAAACCCCCATGCCATTTCGCCGCACGCTTCTGGCTGCTTCCCTGGCCCTGCTGATCACCGGCCAGGCCCCGCTGTATGCCGCACCACCGCTGTCGATGGACAACGGCAGCAACGCCCTGACCGTGCAAAACAGCAATGCCTGGGTCGAGGTCAGCGCAAGCGCCCTGCAACACAACATCCGCACCCTGCAAGCGGAGCTGGGTGGCAAGTCCAAGTTGTGCGCCGTGCTCAAGGCCGACGCCTACGGCCACGGCATCGGCCTGGTGATGCCCTCGGTCATCGCCCTTGGCGTGCCCTGCGTGGCGGTGGCCAGCAACGAGGAAGCCCGTGTGGTGAGGGCCAGCGGCTTTACCGGGCAACTGGTGCGGGTGCGCCTGGCCAGCCTGAGCGAGCTGGAAGATGCCTTGCAATACGACATGGAAGAACTGGTCGGCAGCGCCGAATTCGCCCGCCAGGCCGACGCCATCGCCGAGCGCCATGGCAAGACCTTGCGCATTCACCTGGCGCTCAATTCCAGCGGCATGAGCCGCAACGGGGTGGAGATGGCCAGTTGGAGCGGGCGCGGTGAAGCGCTGCAGGTCACCGACCAGAAGCACCTGAAGCTGGTGGCGTTGATGACCCACTTCGCCGTGGAAGACAAGGACGATGTACGCAAGGGCCTGGCAGCGTTCAACCAGCAGGCCGACTGGCTGATCAAGCATGCAAAGCTTGACCGCAGCCAGCTGACCCTGCACGCGGCCAACTCCTTCGCTACCCTGGAGGTGCCCGAGGCGCGCCTAGACATGGTCCGCACCGGCGGTGCGCTGTTCGGCGATACCGTGCCGGCGCGCACCGAGTACCAGCGCGCCATGCAGTTCAAGTCGCGGGTGGCCGCCGTGCACAGCTACCCGGCCGGCAACACTGTCGGCTATGACCGCACCTTTACCCTGGCGCGTGACGCGCGCCTGGCCAATATCACCGTCGGCTACTCTGACGGCTACCGCCGGGTATTCACCAACAAGGGCCATGTGCTGATCAACGGCCACCGCGTGCCGGTGGTGGGCAAGGTGTCGATGAATACCTTGATGGTCGATGTCACCGACTTCCCCGACGTCAAGAACGGCAACGAAGTGGTGCTGTTCGGCAAGCAGGCCGGGGGTGAGATCACCCAGGGCGAAATGGAAGACATCAACGGTGCATTGCTGGCTGACCTGTACACCGTGTGGGGCAGCTCAAACCCGAAGATTCTCGTCGACTGACCCCGTACTGAAGGGAGATTGCCATGCATTACGCCAAGCTGACCCAACGTATCGCCGGCGACGGCGCCGCCGCCTGGGACATCCACTACCGCGCCCTGGCGCTGCAGGCCGAGGGCAAGGACATCCTGCTGCTGTCGGTGGGGGACCCGGACTTCGACACCCCGGCCCCCATCGTCGAGGCTGCCATCGACAGCCTGCGAGCAGGCCATACCCATTACGCCGATGTGCGCGGCAAGCTCGCCCTGCGCCAGGCCATCGCCGATCGCCACCGGCAACGCAGCGGCCAGGCCGTCAGTGCCGAGCAGGTCACGGTGCTGGCGGGTGCGCAGTGCGCGTTGTTCTGCGTGGCCCAGTGCGTGCTCGACCCCGGCGATGAGGTGATTGTCGCCGAGCCCATGTACGTCACCTACGAGGCGGTGTTCGGTGCCTGCGGCGCCAAAGTGGTACCGGTGCCGGTCAAGCCGGAGAACGGTTTTCGGGTGTGCCCGCAGGACGTCGCGGCGCGCATCACCCCGCGTACCCGCGCCCTGGCCCTGAACAGCCCGCACAACCCCTCGGGGGCAAGCTTGCCGCGCGCGACCTGGGAGGCACTGGCAGCGCTGTGCATCGCCCACGACCTGTGGCTGATCTCTGACGAGGTGTACAGCGAGCTGCTGTACGACGGCGAGCATGTCAGCCCTGGCAGCCTGCCGGGCATGGCCGAGCGCACCGCCACCCTCAACAGCCTGTCGAAATCCCACGCCATGACTGGCTGGCGGGTGGGCTGGGTAGTGAGCTCACCTGAGCTGGCCACGCACCTGGAAAACCTGGCCCTGTGCATGCTGTATGGCTCGCCGGACTTTATCCAGGACGCCGCCGTGGTGGCCTTGACCCAGCCGATGCCAGCACTTGAGGCCATGCGCGACGCCTATCGCCAGCGCCGCGACCTGGTGTGCGAACACTTGGCGGGTTGCCCGGGCGTCAAGGCCCTGAAACCCGATGGCGGCATGTTCGTGATGGTCGATATTCGCGCAACCGGCCTCAGCGCGCAGGCCTTTGCCGACCGCCTGCTGGACCGCGAAGGTGTGTCGGTGCTGGCCGGCGAGGCCTTTGGCCCCAGCGCCGCCGGGCACATTCGCCTGGGGCTGGTGGTGGGCCCCGAGGCGCTGGTCGATGCCTGCCAGCGCATTGCCCGTTGTGCCCAGGCACTGATGCAACAGCAGGCCCCTGCGTGAGTAAGCACGGCTGTATCGAGTGTTGCGCCGTCGCTGACGCATCCCGTTTTGTGTGAGGAGAAACGTTGTGAATGTACTGATCGTCCACGCTCACCCCGAGCCACAATCCTTCACCGCAGCCCTGCGTGACCAGGCCGTGGCCACCTTTCGCGACCAGGGCCACCCGGTGCAGGTCAGCGACCTGTACGCCATGGGCTGGAACCCGGTAGCCAGTGCTGATGATTTCGCCCAGCGCGAGAACCCCGAGTACCTGGTCTATGCCCTGGAGCAGCGCCTGGGGGTCAAGAGCGGCGCTATCGCTGCGGACATCCAGCAAGAGCTGGACAAGCTGTTATGGGCGGACCTGCTGGTGCTGAACTTCCCGATCTTCTGGTTCTCGGCGCCGGCCATGCTAAAGGGCTGGATCGACCGGGTGCTGGTGTCGGGCGTGTGCTATGGCGGCAAGCGCTTCTACGATCAGGGCGGGCTGGCTGGCAAGAAGGCGCTGGTGACGGTGACCCTGGGCGGGCGTGAGCACATGTTTGGCGAAGGGGCGATTCACGGGCCGCTCGAGGACATGTTGCGGCCGATCCTGCGGGGGACGCTGGCCTATGTCGGGTTCGAGGTGCTGCCACCGTTCGTGGCCTGGCACGTGCCGTACATCAGCGCCGAGGCCCGCCAGGGGTTTTTGCAGCAATACCAGCAGCGTCTGGAGCAGTTGGCAGACGACCAGCCGCTGGTGTTCCCGCGCTTGGCGCAGTTCGATGAGGCGTTGTATCCGCTGGCGTAAATGCCAACCGCCCAAAAACGACCACCCACACATTCGGGGTATGTTGCCCTCAAGCAAATCCCCCGATAGTGAACCCATCGGCTCGATCCGGAGCAGTCACACGATGGAGTTGCTATGCGCAAGGCACTGAAGGTGATTGGCGGTCTGCTGCTGGCGTCGGCCGCCACGCAGGCACTGGCGGTGGAGGAGGGCAGTGCGAACACGTTAAGGCTGTACAACTGGACCGACTACATCGGCGAGACCACCCTGGCCGACTTCGAGAAGGCCACCGGCATCAAGGTCGTCTACGACACCTTCGATGGCTACGAGACCGTCCAGACCAAACTGCTGACCGGCCGCTCCGGCTATGACCTGGTGATGCTCAACGCTTCCCTGGTACCCCCCTTGATCCAGGCTGGCGTGTTCCAGGCGTTGGACAAGCAGCAACTGCCCAGTTGGCACAACCTGGATGAGCAGGTGGTCAGCAACCTGCAAGGGTACGACCCGGGGCTGAAATACTCGGCACCCTACACCTGGGGCAGTTCAGGCATCACCTACAACGTCGACAAGATCACCGCGCGCATGCCCGATGCACCGATCGGCTCGCTGGCCATGCTGTTCGACCCCAAGATCGTCTCGCGCTTCGCCGACTGCGGCGTCACCTTGATGGACGCGCCGACCGAGGTGATCCCGCTGGCCCTGCAGTACCTGGGCAAGGACCCACGCAGCGCAGCGCCGGCCGACCTCAAGGCTGCCGAGCAACTGCTGATGGGCATTCGCCCGTACATCCGCAAGTTCGATTCGGTCAACTACCTCACCAGCCTGCCCAATGGCGATGTCTGCCTGGCACTGACCTGGTCAGGTGACTACGCCACCGCCCAGGCCCGTGCGGTAGAAGCGAAGAAGGCCATCAAGCTGTCGTTCTTCATCCCCAAGGAAGGCTCGCTGATCTGGTTCGACAACCTGTACATCCCCAAGGACGCGCCGCACGCGGCCAACGCGCACCGCTTTATCGAGTTTTTGCTGCAGCCGCAAACCATGGCCAAGGTCACCGACTACATCCACTACGCCAACAGCAATGCCGCTGCCACGGCGTTGGTACAGGCCGACATCCGCCAGGACCCGGCGATCTACCCCGATGCCAAGACCCGCGAACGCCTGTTCGCGCAGAAGACCCAGAGCCCCAAGGACATGCGTGCCATCACCCGGGTCTGGAGCACGGTCAAGACCGGTTTCTGAACACTGCCAACCGATTCCCGCCAAGGAGCTGCCCATGGCCACCCCAAGCAAAGCATTCGCCATCGCCCACGACCCACTGGTGGACGCCGACAAGGCCCACTACATGCACGGCTACCATGTGTTCGACGAGCACCGCGAACAGGGCGCGCTGAACATCGTCGAAGGTGAAGGCGCCTACATTCGCGATACTCACGGCAACCGTTTTCTCGATGCGGTCGGCGGCATGTGGTGCACCAATATCGGCCTGGGCCGCGAAGAGATGGCCCTGGCCATCGCCGACCAGGTACGCAAGCTGGCCTACTCCAATCCGTTTTCCGATATGGCCAACGACGTCGCCATCGCGCTGTGCCAGAAGCTTGCGCAACTGGCGCCGGGCGACCTCGACCACGTGTTCCTCACCACGGGTGGCTCCACCGCTGTCGACACCGCCTACCGGCTGATCCAGTACTACCAGAACTGCCGCGGCAAGCCGCACAAAAAGCACGTGATCGCCCGTTACAACGCCTATCACGGCTCCACCACGCTGACCATGGCGATCGGCAACAAGGCGGCCGACCGCGTGCCTGAGTTCGACTACGCCCATGAGCTGATCCACCACGTCTCCAACCCCAACGTGTACCGTGCGCCGGACGACATGGACGAGGCCGAGTTCCTTGACTTCCTGGTGGCCGAGTTCGAAGACAAGATCCTTTCCCTGGGCGCCGACAACGTGGCCGCGTTCTTTGCCGAGCCGATCATGGGTTCGGGCGGGGTGATCATCCCGCCCAAGGGCTACTTCGAGCGCATGTGGCAGGTGTGCCAGACCTACGACATTCTGTTCGTCGCCGACGAAGTGGTGACCTCGTTCGGTCGCCTGGGCACCTTCTTCGCCAGCGAGGAGCTGTTCGGGGTAACCCCGGATATCATCACCACCGCCAAAGGCCTGACCTCGGCTTACCTGCCGCTGGGTGCGTGCATCTTCTCGGAGCGGATCTGGCAGGTGATCGCCGAGCCAGGCAAGGGCCGCTGCTTCACCCACGGCTTCACCTACAGCGGGCACCCGGTGTGCTGCACAGCGGCCCTGAAGAACATCGAGATCATCGAGCGCGAGCAGTTGCTGGCGCACGTCAAGGATGTTGGCAGCTACCTGGAACAACGGCTGCACAGCCTGCGCGACCTGCCCTTGGTCGGGGATGTGCGCTGCATGAAGCTGATGGCCTGTGTCGAGTTCGTTGCCGATAAAGCCAGCAAGGCGTTGTTCCCCGACGCGGTCAACATCGGTGAGCGCATCCATAGCAAAGCCCAGGCCAGGGGGTTGCTGGTTCGGCCGATCATGCACCTGAACGTGATGTCGCCGCCGTTGATCATCACGCACGCGCAAGTGGATGAAATCGTCGAAACCTTGCGCCAGTGCATCATCGAAACGGCGCGTGAGCTCACCGCGCAAGGGCTGTACCAAGGCCGATGAGCCTGGCGCAAAGGGCTGTGCGTGGGCGTGCCTGGCAGGCTAGACTGCCGGGCATGACCCAAGCCTCTCCCGACACTCCGCTCACCCTTTCGCTGGGGGCACTGCAGCAATGGCATGCGGCGCTGCAGCGTGCCCTGAGCCACAGTGAAACGGCCGATGCCCTGCACTACGTGGCCGCCGCGATTGGCGAACTGGTGCAGGTGGAGTCGATGATGATCAGTCTCGAATGCCAGGGGCAGGCACCGCAGCTGCTGTATCAGCAGGGCATCCCCGAAGTGCACCGTGCTGCGGTGCTGGAGCGCTATTTCGCCGCCGGCTATCTGCTCGACCCCTTTTGCCTGGCCGTGCAGAGTGGCCTGGCCGAGGGGTTCTATCACCTCGAAGAAATCGCCCCGGACCACTTCTTCGACAGCGACTACTACAAGGCCTATTACCTGGGCACCGGCTGCAGCGAAGACAGCTACTACATCGTCGACCTCAGCCAGGGGCGCAAGCTGTCCTTCAGCCTGTTCCAGGGGTGCAGTGGCACGCGCTTGAGCAGCGGGCAGATCGACTTGCTGCGGGCGGTCGAGCCGATGGTGCGCGAAGTGCTGGGGCGTTATGCCCGTTACAACCTTGAAGCCGCCACGGCTTCGGCCGAACGCGGCAGCGTTCAGGCGGCGTTCGAGAGTTTTGGTTGCCAGGTGCTTACCGATCGGGAGCGGGAGGTGGCGCACATGATCTTGCGGGGGCATTCGGTGAAGTCCACGGCGGTGCAGCTGGGGATTTCACCGGAGACGGTGCGGATGCACCGCAAGAACCTGTATCTGAAGCTTGAGATC
>NZ_JANIAG010000101.1:0-19715 GCF_028682155.1 Pseudomonas sp. 39004 | reverse complement strand
GCCCGCTGATGCACGCTAATACGCCGATCCTGGGGTTGGACGTGTGGGAACACGCTTACTACCTCAAGTACCAGAACCGTCGCCCTGAATACATCGGTGCCTTCTACAACGTCGTCGACTGGGCGGAAGTAGAACGTCGTTATCTCGAAGCCTTGAAGTGAGTCGATCCGGTATGCGTTCACAGGTGTTGTCCGTCAGCAGCGTGCGTCTGTTTCGCCTGGCGATAGGAACCTTGCTGTTGCTGGTCGGCACTGCGCTGTTGCTGGCGCAGGGCATTGCCTGGCTGGGCCTGGAACCGCGCATGTTGCGCGCCCTCGAGGGGGGCGCACTGTGCGCGTTGGGGACGGCGCTGGGCGCGGTACCGGTGTTGGTGATACGTAACATGCCGGTGGCCCTGGCCGACACGCTGCTGGGCTTCGGCGCCGGCGTGATGCTGGCGGCCACCGCGTTTTCCCTGATCATTCCGGGGCTGGAAGCGGCCCAGGGTATCGGCTTCAGCCCCTGGGGCGCGGGCGGCCTGATCAGCTTTGGCTTGATGTTCGGCGCCTTGTGCCTGTTTCTGGTCGACCTCAAGGTTTCCGGCGCCTCGCCGGAAGCCTTGGTCGGCACGGATAACCAGCCAGTGATCGCCGCGCGAATCTGGCTGTTCGTGATTGCCATCATTGCCCACAACATTCCCGAAGGCATGGCCATCGGCGTGTCGGCGGGTGGCGGCATGGCGGATGCCGATAGCCTGGCCATGGGCATCGCCTTGCAGGATGTGCCTGAGGGCCTGGTGATAGCGCTGGTGTTGGCGGGGGCGGGCATGCCGCGGTTCAAGGCATTTCTGATCGGAGCCGCTTCAGGGCTGGTCGAACCCGTGGCTGCGGTGATCTGTGCCTGGCTGGTCAACGTTGCCGAGTTGCTGCTGCCGTTGGGGTTGGCGTGTGCGGCGGGGGCGATGCTGTTGGTGGTGACCCAGGAAATCATCCCTGAGTCGCGCAGCAATGGGCATCACCGCTTGGCCAGCTTGGGGCTGTGTATCGGTTTCTGCCTGATGATGGTGATGGATACCGCGATGTCCTGAGCGGCTTACTCGCCTTCGTCGAAGTAGTTGTTGATCAGCTCGATCAAGGCTTCCAGCGCTTCGTTGTCCTGTTCGCCTTCGGTCAGCAGGTGCACCTGGGTGCCTTTGCCTGCCGCGAGCATCATCACCGCCATGATGCTTTTGCCGTCCACCAGCTTGTCGGGCGCGCGGCCCACGCGCACCTGGCAGGGAAAGCGCCCGGCCACGCCGACGAACTTGGCTGCCGCCCGGGCATGCAGGCCCAGCTTGTTGATGATGGTGATTTCGCAGGCGGGCATCGTGGGGTGGATCCTGTGGGCTAGAGGTCGCGGTGGCGGACCTGGACGTTTTTCAGTGATTGCTGCAGCAGCTCGCCGAGGCGTTCGGTCAGGTACACCGAGCGGTGATGGCCGCCGGTGCAGCCGATGGCGATGGTGACGTAGGCGCGGTTGCTGGCGGCGAAGCGGGGCAGCCATTTGAGCAGGTAGCTTGAAATGTCGTTGAACATCTCTTCGACATCTGGCTGGGCGGCGAGGTAGTCGATCACCGGCTGGTCGAGGCCGGAGTGCTCACGCAGCTCGGGCTTCCAATAGGGGTTGGGCAGGCAGCGCACATCGAACACCAGGTCGGCATCGACCGGCATGCCGCGCTTGAAGCCGAACGATTCGACCAGGAACGCAGTGCCAGGCTCTGGCTGGTTGAGCAGGCGCAGCTTGATCGAGTCGCGCAGTTGGTAAAGGTTGAGGCTGGTGGTGTCGATTTTCAGGTCAGCCAGATCGGAGATCGGGCCCAGCATGTCGCTCTCGACCCGTATCGCCTCTGCCAGGGAACGGTTGGCATTGGTCAGCGGGTGGCGCCGGCGCGTCTCGGAGAAGCGTTTGAGCAGGGTATCCTCGTCGGCGTCCAGGTACAGCACGTCGCATTGGATGTGCCGTGCTCGGGCCTCTTCGAGCAGTTCGGGGAAACGCGACAAGTGGCTGGGCAGGTTGCGCGCGTCAATCGACACGGCGACCTTGGGTTGCAGCAACTCGGTATTGATCAACGCGTTTTCCGCCAACTGCGGTAGCAGGCCGGCGGGCAGGTTATCGATGCAATAGAAACCGTTGTCTTCCAGCACATCGAGGGCGGTGCTCTTGCCGGAGCCGGACCGGCCGCTAACGATGATCAGACGCATGTTCAGGGCTCGCTCTGGACGTCCAGGACAACCTGGTACAGGGCCTCGTTACTGCTGGCGGCACGCAGACGATCACGAACCTCTTTGCGATCGAGCATGCTGGCAATCTGGCGCAGCAGTTCCAGGTGCGCATCGGTGGCAGCTTCGGGCACCAGCAGGACGAACAGCAGGTCCACGGGCGCGCCATCGATGGCGTCGTAGTCGATCGGTGCCTCCAGGTGCAGCAAGGCGCTGACGGGGGCGGTGCATCCTTCGAGCCGGCAGTGGGGGATGGCGATGCCGTTGCCGAACCCGGTCGAGCCGAGTTTTTCACGGGCGACCAGTTTTTCGAAGACGTCTTGCATCTCCAGTTCTGGCACTTGGTCGGCGATGACAGTGGCGACCTTTTCGAGGGCGCGCTTCTTACTGCCGCCCGGCACGTTCACGAGGGAACGGCCGGGGGTCAGGATGGTTTCAAGTCGGATCATGGATGAGGGGGATCAGCGGGCAGCCGTACCTTGCAGCAGGCTTTGCTGTTTTTCCTTGTGTTTTTTCAGTTGGCGGTCGAGCTTGTCGGCCAAGGCGTCAATTGCTGCATACATGTCTTCGTGTTCGGCATTGGCAACCACTTCGCCGCCCGGAATCTGCAGGGTCGCTTCGACCTTTTGCTGCAGCTTCTCGACTTTCATGATGACGGTCACATTGGTGATCTTGTCGAAGTGACCCTCCAGGCGCTTGAGTTTCTGCTCGATATAGTCGCGCAGCGGCGGGGTGACTTCTACATGGTGTCCACTGATGTTGACTTGCATACAGCTTCTCCTTTGTTGCCCGTGCATAAAGAGGCAGGTCTTGCACCTGCCCCGCAAACGCTGTGGCACATACCAGGGGCTACATCAGTCGCTTGCGTTCGCTCGACGGTGCGATGCCGAGAGACTCGCGGTACTTGGCGACGGTGCGACGGGCTACCTGGATGCCTTGTGCCTCCAGTAAACCAGCGATCTTGCTGTCACTCAATGGCTTTTTCTGATTTTCCGCCGCAACCAGTTTCTTGATGATCGCGCGGATCGCCGTGGACGAGCATTCTCCGCCTTCGGCGGTGCTCACATGGCTTGAGAAAAAGTATTTCAGTTCGTAGATGCCGCGGGGCGTGTGCATGTATTTCTGCGTGGTGACCCGCGAAATGGTCGACTCGTGCATGCCCACCGCTTCGGCAATGTCATGCAGCACCAAGGGCTTCATCGCTTCGTCGCCATGGTCGAGGAAACCGCGCTGATGCTCGACGATCTGCGTGGCGACCTTCATCAGCGTTTCGTTGCGGCTCTGCAGGCTCTTGATGAACCAGCGCGCTTCCTGCAGCTGGTTACGCATGAAGGTGTTGTCGGCGCTGGTGTCGGCGCGTCTGACAAAGCCTGCGTACTGCGGGTTGACGCGCAGCCGCGGGATCGCTTCCTGGTTCAGCTCGACCAGCCAGCGCTCACTGTCCTTGCGCACGATGACGTCGGGCACGACGTACTCGGGCTCGCTCGATTCGATCTGTGAACCGGGGCGCGGGTTGAGGCTTTGCACCAGTTCGATGACCTGGCGCAGTTCGTCTTCCTTGATCTTCATGCGCCGCATCAGTTGGCTGTAGTCGCGGCCACCCAGCAGGTCGATGAAGTCGGTGACCAGGCGCTTGGCCTCGGCCATCCAGGGGGTGCTGGCCGGCAGCTGACGCAGTTGCAACAGCAGGCATTCGCCGAGGTTGCGTGCACCGACGCCGGCAGGCTCGAACTGCTGGATGCGGTGCAAGACCGCTTCGACTTCGTCCAGCTCGATATCCAGTTCAGGGTCGAAACCGGCGCAGATCTCCTCCAGGGTGTCTTCCAGGTAGCCTTGGCCATTGATGCTGTCGATCAGAGTGACGGCGATCAGGCGATCGGTATCCGACATCGGCGCCAGGTTCAGCTGCCACAGCAGGTGGCTTTGCAGGCTCTCGCCGGCCGATGTACGGGTGGTGAAGTCCCACTCGTCGTCATCGTTGCTAGGCAGGCTGCTGGCGCTGGTCTGGTAGATGTCTTCCCAGGCGGTATCGACCGGCAGCTCGTTGGGGATGCGCTCGCTCCACTCACCGTCTTCCAGGTTTTCGGCACTGGTGGTGCTTTCCTGGAAGCTGTTGTCCTGGGCTTCGGCGGCCGGTTTGCTCTCGGCGTTATCGGCCATCGGGTCGCTATTGTCGAAGTCCTCGCCGTCTTCCTGACGTTCGAGCATCGGGTTCGACTCCAGCGCTTCCTGGATTTCCTGTTGGAGGTCCAGGGTGGAGAGCTGGAGAAGGCGGATGGCCTGTTGCAACTGAGGAGTCATCGTCAGTTGCTGGCCCATTTTTAGGACGAGCGATGGTTTCATGGCAGGGGCTTAATACCTTGTTCGCCGGCGCGCATGCGCCATCCACTACACGAGGGCGCCGGAGCGCCAAATTCAAGCAAGTTTTATGCCTTAAATTGTAGCGTTTGCCTAGAGCACCGTAACAACTTAAACCCCGTCAAGGGTTATTTGCCGGTGCTCCGGGTGCGTCCCGGGGTCAGAGTCGGAACTCGTGACCCAGGTAAACCTCTTTGACCAGGTCGTTGGCCAGGATGGTCTCGGCATCGCCTTCGGCGATCAGTCGGCCATCATTGACGATATAGGCGGTTTCGCAGATATCCAAGGTCTCGCGCACGTTGTGGTCGGTGATCAGTACACCGATGCCCTTGGCCTTGAGGTGGTGGATGATCTGCTTGATGTCGCCGACCGAAATCGGGTCGACACCCGCGAAAGGTTCGTCCAGCAGGATGAACTTCGGTGCGGTTGCCAAGGCCCGGGCGATCTCGACGCGGCGGCGTTCGCCACCCGAGAGGCTCATGCCGAGGTTGTCGCGGATGTGGCTGATATGGAACTCCTGCAGCAGGCTTTCCAGCTCCTTGCGGCGGCCGTCGCGGTCGAGTTCCTTGCGGGTCTCGAGGATCGCCATGATGTTGTCGGCCACCGACAGCTTGCGGAAGATCGAGGCTTCCTGCGGCAGGTAGCCGATACCGGCGCGGGCGCGACCGTGCATGGGCTGGTGGCTGACATCGAGGTTGTCGATCAGCACGCGCCCTTGCTCAGCCTGGACCAGGCCGACGATCATGTAGAAGCAGGTGGTCTTGCCGGCGCCGTTGGGGCCGAGCAGGCCGACGATCTGGCCACTGTCGATCGACAGGCTGACATCGCGCACGACCTGCCGACCCTTGTAGCTCTTGGCCAGGTGCTGGGCTTTGAGGGTTGCCATTTACTCGGCCTTCTTCTTGGGCTGGATCACCATGTCGATACGCTGGCGCGGTGTAGTCACGTTGCCACCACGACCGGCGGTCGCCACCTGGGTCTGGGTGTTGTAGACGATTTTCTCGCCTTCGGTGGTGTTGCCTTCGTTTTCGACCTTGGCGCGGTCGGTGAGGATCACCAGGTCCTTCTGCGACTGGTACTGGATAGTCACACCCCAGCCCTTCATCTTGTCCGGCTTGGCGGCGCTCTGCTGCTGCTCGAAGTAGGCCAGGTTGCCCACCGAGGTCACCACGTCGATATCGCCGGTGGGGGAGCGGGTGATGGTCACGGTGTTGCCTGTGATTTTCATCGAGCCCTGGGTGATGATCACATCGCCGGTGTAGGTGGCCACACCCTGCTTGTCGTCCAGATGGGCATTGTCGGCCTGGATGCGGATCGGCTGATCACGGTCGTTCGGCAGTGCGAAGGCGCTCGCGCTTCCCAGTGCTGCGCTCAGGCTGAGCAAAAGGGGGAGGGTTTTAACGAGCCTCATACTGTCCTCTTACGTTAGAGAGCAGGTCCATCCTGCCTTCTTTCAAATACGCTTTCATTCCTTTGCCCGTAGTTGTGCCACCGGCGCCGTCGATTCTAACGGCTTGCTCGGTCTGCGCATATTGCTTCTGCGGGAACACGGTCATGCGTGAGCTGGTAATGATGGTCTCACGCTGCTTTTCGTCGGTGCGGGCAACGCGTACCTGGTCGATCAGCTCGACCTCGGTACCGTCCGGGTTGACCTCGGCGCGGGCGCTCTGCACGTGCCACGGGTATTCGGTGCCGCGGTACATATGCAGGTCGGGCGTGGTCAGCAGGGTGATTTCGCTGGCCTTGAGGTGCTCGACCTTGTCGGCGGTCATTTCATACTGCAATTTGCCGTCGGGCAAGAATTGCAGGCTATGAGCGTTGGTCGCGTAGTAGTCGATAGCGCTATCGTCGACCTGGCTCACCGGCTTGTCGAGGAAGCTTTCCGGGCTGACGTTCCAGTAGCCGATCGCCACCAGCAGGGCGGCGATGACCCCGAGCAGCGCAAAGTTGCGGACTTTCTTGCTGAACATGGGCAGCCTTACAGGTAGTTGGCGTTGGCAGCGTCCAGGGTGCCCTGGGCCTGCATGATCAGTTCGCAGAATTCACGGGCGGCCCCTTCGCCGCCGCGTGCCTGGGTTACGCCCTGGGCGTGCTGGCGAACGAACGGCGCGGCGTTGGCTACCGCCATGCCCAGGCCCACGCGGCGAATCACCGGCAAGTCTGGCAGGTCGTCGCCCAGATAGGCGACCTGATCATAGCTTAGGCCCAGTTCGGCGAGCAGGCCGTCAAGAACCACCAATTTGTCCTCGCGGCCCTGGAAAAGGTGAGGAATACCGAGGTTCTTCGCCCGGCGCTCGACCACCGGGGTCTTGCGCCCGCTGATGATGGCGGTGGTTACGCCCGAGGCCATGAGCATCTTGATGCCCTGGCCATCGAGGGTGTTGAAGGTCTTGAATTCGCTGCCATCTTCGAGGAAATACAGGCGACCGTCGGTGAGCACGCCGTCGACGTCGAACACCGCCAGCTTGATGGCCTTGCCCCGTTGCATGAGGTTCTGGTTCATTTACATCACTCCGGCGCGCAGCAGGTCGTGCATGTTGAGGGCACCGGTCGGCCGGTCGTCGCGGTCCACGACCACCAGAGCGCCGATCTTGTGGTCTTCCATGATCTTCAAGGCTTCGGCGGCGAGCATCTCGGCGCGGGCAGTCTTGCCGTGCACGGTCATCACGTCGTCGATCAGCGTGGTGTGCACGTCGATGTTGCGATCGAGGCTGCGGCGCAGGTCGCCGTCGGTGAACACTCCGGCCAGGGTGCCATCGGCTTCGACGATCACGGTCATGCCCAGGCCTTTGCGGGACATTTCAAGGAGTGCGTCCTTGAGCAGGGTGCCGCGTGCCACTTGGGGCAGTTCGTCGCCGGTATGCATGACATTCTCGACCTTGAGCAGCAGGCGACGGCCCAGCGCGCCACCGGGGTGCGAGAAGGCGAAGTCCTCGGCGGTGAAGCCGCGGGCTTCGAGCAGGGCGATCGCCAGGGCATCGCCCAGTACCAGCGATGCCGTGGTGGAGGAGGTCGGCGCGAGGTTCAGCGGGCAGGCCTCCTGGGCAACGCGGGCGTCGAGGTTGACCTCGGCGGCCTGGGCCAGGGGCGAGTCAGGGTTGCCGGTGAGGCTGATCAGCTTGATGCCCAGGCGCTTGATCAAAGGAAGCAGGGTGACGATTTCGGCGGTGCTGCCGGAGTTCGACAGGGCCAGGATGACATCGTCGCGGGTGATCATGCCCATGTCGCCATGGCTGGCTTCGGCCGGATGTACGAAAAACGCAGGCGTGCCAGTGCTGGCCAGGGTGGCGGCGATTTTGTTGCCGATGTGCCCGGACTTGCCCATGCCGACCACGACGACCCGGCCCGTGCTTGCCAGGATCAGTTCGCAGGCCTTGACGAAATTGTCGTCGATGCGCGCCAACAGGGCCTCTACGGCCTCGAGTTCCAGGCGCAAGGTGCGTTGGGCGGATTGGATCAGCTCGCTGGATTGGCTCATGTCGAAAAAGCAATGCCTGATGAAAAGGCGGCGATTATAGCCGCAATGAAAGAAACCCTCACCCTTTCGATTGCTGTGGCGAATGTCATCAAAGCCTGTCTCCGGGCTGAACGACTCGTTCCCCGGCCTTGGGGCGGCGCTGTCAGCGGTGCTATAGTTCGCCGCTATTCGGCCTGCCAGGGGCGCGTGTGCCTTCAAGAAGAGGGCCGGCGTCCATTAGGACGAGGCTGCACTAGCAAGGAGTCTAGATGAGTGTGGATAGCGCCTACGCGGTCGAGTTGAAGGGGGTATCCTTCAAGCGCGGTTCGCGCAGCATTTTCAGCAATGTCGACATCCGCATCCCGCGCGGCAAGGTCACCGGCATCATGGGGCCATCGGGTTGCGGCAAGACCACGTTGCTACGCCTGATGGGCGCGCAGTTGCGCCCGTCCGGTGGTGAGGTGTGGGTAGCGGGGCAGAACCTGCCGACGCTGTCGCGCAGCGACCTGTTCGACGCGCGCAAGCAGATGGGCGTGCTGTTTCAGAGTGGCGCGCTGTTCACTGACCTCGATGTGTTCGAGAACGTCGCCTTCCCGCTGCGCGTGCATACCCAGCTGTCGGAAGAAATGATCCGTGACATCGTGCTGATGAAGCTGCAGGCCGTGGGCCTGCGCGGTGCCATCGACCTGATGCCCGACGAGCTGTCCGGTGGCATGAAGCGCCGGGTGGCGTTGGCCCGTGCGATTGCCCTGGACCCGCAGATCCTCATGTATGACGAGCCGTTCGTCGGCCAGGACCCGATCGCCATGGGCGTATTGGTGCGCCTGATCCGCCTGCTCAACGATGCACTGGGCATCACCAGCATTGTCGTGTCCCACGACCTGGCCGAAACCGCCAGCATTGCCGACTATATCTACGTGGTCGGTGATGGTCAGGTGCTGGGGCAGGGCACGCCCGACGAACTGATGGGCTCGGACAACCCGCGTATTCGCCAGTTCATGAAGGGCGATCCGGACGGTCCGGTACCCTTCCATTTTCCCGCGCCTGATTACCGCGCCGACCTGCTGGGGGCGCGTTGATGCGCAGAAAATCCTTACTCGAACGTGTTCGCCTGTTCGGTCGCTCGGCGATCGACGTGGTGGCGGTGCTCGGGCGTTCCTGCCTGTTCCTGTTTCACGCGCTGGTCGGGCGTGGCGGCATTGGCGGTGGTTTCCAACTGCTGACCAAGCAGCTGTATTCGGTGGGCGTGCTGTCGCTGGCGATCGTTGCCGTGTCCGGTGTGTTCATCGGCATGGTGCTGGCGCTGCAGGGTTACAGCATCCTGACCAAGTACGGTTCGGAGCAGGCTGTCGGGCAGATGGTTGCCCTGACCCTGCTGCGTGAGCTCGGGCCGGTGGTGACCGCCTTGCTGTTCGCTGGCCGTGCGGGCTCCGCGCTGACCGCCGAGATCGGCAACATGAAGTCCACCGAGCAGTTGTCGAGCCTCGAGATGATCGGCGTCGACCCGCTCAAGTACATCATCGCGCCGCGGTTGTGGGCCGGTTTCATCTCGCTGCCGCTGCTGGCGCTGATCTTCAGCGTGGTCGGCATCTGGGGTGGTTCGTGGGTCGCAGTCGACTGGCTGGGCGTGTACGAGGGCTCGTTCTGGGCCAACATGCAGAACAGTGTTTCCTTTACCGACGACGTGTTGAACGGCTTGATCAAAAGCCTGGTGTTCGCCTTCGTCACCACCTGGATTGCCGTGTTCCAGGGGTACGACTGTGAGCCCACCTCAGAGGGGATCAGCCGTGCCACCACCAAGACCGTGGTCTATGCCTCGTTGGCAGTCCTGGGTCTGGACTTTATTCTGACCGCCTTGATGTTTGGAGATTTCTGATGCAAAACCGCACCCTGGAAATCGGTGTCGGCCTGTTCCTCCTGGCCGGGATCCTGGCGCTGCTGCTGCTGGCCCTGCGTGTCAGCGGGCTGTCGGCCAGCCCGAGCAGCGATACCTATAAAGTTTATGCGTACTTCGACAATATCGCCGGTTTGACGGTCAGAGCTAAAGTGACCATGGCCGGTGTGACGATCGGCAAGGTCACCGCCATCGATCTGGACCGTGATTCCTACACCGGTCGGGTGACGCTGCAGCTGGACAAGACCGTCGACAACCTGCCGACCGACTCCACTGCCTCGATCCTGACCGCCGGGTTGCTGGGCGAGAAGTACATCGGCATCAGCGTGGGCGGCGAAGATCAGGTGCTCAAGGATGGCGCGACCATCCACGACACCCAGTCGGCCCTGGTGCTGGAAGATCTGATTGGCAAGTTCCTGCTCAACTCCGTTGGCAAGGAACCGAAAGAAGCGCAACCGGCTAATTAAGGAGTTTCCATGATTTCGATCCTGCGACGTGGCCTGCTGGTCCTGCTGGCGGCCTTCCCCCTGCTGACCCTGGCGGCACAGACGCCCCACGAGGTGGTTCAAGGCACGACCAACGAACTGCTGGGTGACCTCAAGGCCAACAAGGAGCAGTACAAGTCCAACCCCAGCGCCTTCTACGATGCGCTCAACCGCATCCTGGGCCCGGTGGTGGACGCGGACGGTATTTCGCGCAGCATCATGACCGTCAAGTACTCGCGCAAGGCCACGCCTGAGCAGATGCAGCGCTTCCAGGAAAACTTCAAGCGCAGCCTGATGCAGTTCTATGGCAACGCCCTGCTGGAATACAACAACCAGGGCATTGTCGTCGATCAGGCCAAGGCCGATGACGGCAAGCGTGCCAGCGTCGGCATGAAGGTGACGGGCAACAACGGTGCGGTATACCCGGTGCAGTACACCCTGGAGAACATCGCCGGCGAGTGGAAGGTGCGTAACGTCATCGTCAACGGCATCAACATCGGCAAGCTGTTCCGCGACCAGTTCGCCGACGCCATGCAGCGCAACGGCAACAACCTGGACAAGACCATCGACGGCTGGGCAGGCGAAGTGGCCAAGGCCAAGCAGGAAGCCGATCAATCGTCCGATAAGGTCGTGAAATGAGTGAAACCGGCGTAAGCATGGCCGAGCCGGGCGTACTGCGCCTGGCAGGCGTGCTGGACTATCGCAGTGGCCCGGCCTTGCGCAAGCAAGGCAAGGCGCTGGTCGAGGCTTCCAAAGAGCCGCGCCTGATCCTCGATTGCTCGGCGGTGGACAAGTCGTCGAGCGTCGGCCTGTCGCTGCTGCTGGCGTTCATCCGCGATGGCCAGGCCACTGGCAAGGTCTGCGAAGTGCGTGGAATGCCCGAAGACATGCGGGAGATTGCCGAGGTCTACGACCTCGATGAAGTGCTGGCCAATTGATGGCCTGACACGGATGGATGGCCCCTCGGTCAGCGCAAACCTTCAGTGGGCTTCGCAGGCGAGGGGCTTTTTTGTATGATGGCCGACCCGTGCGCATCGGGCGCCGATTGAGGTTGAGCATGCAGGCCGTAGAAGTTAAAAGCTTCCTTGAAGAAAAATTGCCGGGATCCCGGGTCGAAGTTGAAGGCGAAGGCTGCAACTTCCAGTTGAACGTGATCAGCGACGAGTTGGCTGGCCTGAGCCCGGTCAAGCGTCAACAGGCGATCTATGCTCACCTTAATCCCTGGATCGCCAATGGCAGCATCCATGCGGTAACCATGAAATTTTTCAGCAGCGCAGCCTGGGCTGAGCGCACCTGAGCCAACTTGGCGGCGAGACTCCAATGGACAAACTGATTATTACTGGCGGCGCTCGCCTTGACGGCGAGATCCGCATTTCGGGCGCGAAGAACGCGGCCCTGCCGATTCTGGCGGCGACCCTGCTGGCTGACGGCCCGGTCACCGTGGGCAACCTGCCGCACCTGCACGACATCACCACCATGATCGAGCTGTTCGGGCGCATGGGCATTGAGCCTGTGATCGACGAGAAGCTGTCGGTGGAAATCGACCCGCGTACCATCAAGACGCTGGTCGCGCCGTACGAGCTGGTCAAGACCATGCGCGCCTCGATCCTGGTGCTGGGCCCGATGGTCGCGCGCTTCGGCGAGGCCGAAGTGGCCCTGCCTGGCGGTTGCGCTATCGGTTCGCGCCCTGTCGACCTGCACATCCGTGGCCTGGAAGCCATGGGTGCGAAGATCGAAGTCGAAGCCGGCTACATCAAGGCCAAGGCGCCTGAAGGTGGCCTGCGCGGTGCGCACTTCTTCTTCGATACCGTCAGTGTGACCGGTACCGAGAACATCATGATGGCCGCAGCCCTGGCCAAGGGTCGCAGCGTA
Source organism: Pseudomonas sp. 39004 (assembly GCF_028682155.1). Classification (NCBI taxonomy): domain Bacteria; kingdom Pseudomonadati; phylum Pseudomonadota; class Gammaproteobacteria; order Pseudomonadales; family Pseudomonadaceae; genus Pseudomonas; species Pseudomonas sp. 39004. The sequence goes on along the minus strand of NZ_JANIAG010000101.1, from coordinate 7,412 downwards.
CTGCAAAACGCCGCGCGCGAGCCTGAAGTGGTCGACCTGGCCAACTTTATCAACGCCATGGGCGGCAAGATTCAGGGCGCCGGCACCGACACCATCACCATCGATGGCGTCGAGCGCCTGCACTCGGCCACCTACCGGGTCATGCCCGACCGTATCGAGACCGGTACCTACCTGGTCGCCGCCGCCGTCACCGGTGGCCGCGTCAAGGTCAAGGACACCGACCCGACCATCCTTGAAGCGGTACTGGAAAAACTCAAGGAAGCGGGCGCCGACATCAACACCGGCGAAGACTGGATCGAGCTGGACATGCACGGCAAGCGGCCCAAGGCTGTGAACCTGCGCACCGCGCCTTACCCGGCGTTCCCGACCGACATGCAGGCGCAATTCATCTCGCTCAACGCCATCGCCGAAGGCACTGGTGCGGTGATCGAGACGATCTTCGAAAACCGTTTCATGCACGTCTACGAAATGCACCGCATGGGCGCGCAGATCCAGGTCGAAGGCAACACGGCCATCGTCACGGGCGTCAAGGCGCTCAAAGGTGCCCCGGTAATGGCCACCGACCTGCGTGCTTCGGCCAGCCTGGTACTGTCGGCGCTGGTTGCCGATGGCGATACCCTGATCGATCGCATCTACCACATCGACCGTGGTTACGAGTGCATCGAAGAAAAACTGCAGATGCTGGGCGCGAAGATCCGTCGCGTACCGGGTTAAGAGTCTGCAGGGGGCAGGGTGTGGGAGCGGGCTTGCCCCGCGAAGCAGCCACCGCGGTTATGGCACCGGCTTTGCCGGTGTTCGCGGGGCGAGCCCGCTCCCACACACGAATTGTATGCGACCGGGCTTTACGCCCGGTCGGCAGTAGCCGCTTAAGGACCGACGTTTCCCATGTTGACCATCGCGCTATCCAAAGGCCGAATTCTCGACGATACCCTGCCATTGCTGGCCGAGGCCGGTATCGTACCGACCGAGAACCCGGACAAGAGCCGTAAACTGATCATCCCCACCACGCAGGACGACGTGCGCCTGCTGATCGTGCGTGCCACCGACGTGCCGACCTATGTCGAGCATGGTGCCGCCGACCTGGGTGTGGCTGGCAAGGACGTGCTGATGGAGTACGGCGGCCAGGGCCTGTACGAGCCGCTGGACCTGCAGATCGCCTGCTGCAAGTTGATGACCGCTGGCGTGGTTGGTGCACCCGAGCCCAAGGGCCGCCTGCGCGTAGCCACCAAGTTCGTCAACGTTGCCAAGCGTTACTACGCCGAGCAAGGCCGTCAGGTCGATATCATCAAGCTGTATGGCTCGATGGAGCTGGCCCCGCTGATCAACCTCGCCGACAAGATCATCGACGTGGTCGACACCGGCAACACCCTGCGCGCCAACGGCCTGGAGCCACAGGAAATGATCGCCACGATCAGCTCGCGCCTGGTGGTCAACAAAGCCTCCATGAAGATGCAGCATGCCCGTATCCAGAGCCTGATCGACACCCTGCGCAAAGCTGTCGAATCGCGACACCGCGGCTAAGACTCTCTACCTCCTGCGCGCGGCCTTCGCTGTCGCGCCCGTCTATCCGCGTCATAGCCACTTTTCTCAGGTGCCCGCGCGGATGGACTGGTAGCCTAGGGCGCCTGAGCATTCGCTAATAATCGAGGCCCTCGCCATGACCGTGTCCACTGCAATTGCCCGTCTCAACGCCGCTGATCCGGATTTCGCCCGACATCTGGATCATCTGCTGAGCTGGGAAAGTGTGTCTGATGACGCGGTCAACCAGCGCGTGCTCGACATCATCAAGGCCGTGCGCGAGCGTGGCGATGCGGCGCTGGTGGAGTTCACCCAGCGTTTCGATGGTGTTCAGGCCACCCGCATCGAAGACCTGATCCTGGGCCGCGAGCGCCTTGAGCTGGCGCTGACCCGCATCACCCCGGTGCAGCGTGAGGCGCTGGAAAAGGCCGCCAACCGAGTGCGTATCTACCACGAGCGGCAGAAGCAGGACTCGTGGCAGTACACCGAAGCCGACGGCACCGTGCTGGGCCAGAAGGTCACGCCGCTGGACCGTGCCGGCCTGTATGTGCCCGGCGGCAAGGCGTCGTACCCGTCCTCGGTGCTGATGAACGCCATCCCGGCCAAGGTCGCAGGTGTGACCGAGGTGGTGATGGTGGTGCCGACCCCGCGTGGCGAGGTCAACGAACTGGTGCTGGCTGCCGCCTGCATTGCTGGTGTTGACCGCGTGTTCACCGTCGGCGGTGCCCAAGCCGTCGCCGCCCTGGCGTATGGCACCGAGAGCGTGCCGCAGGTGGACAAGATCGTCGGCCCCGGCAACATTTACGTGGCGACCGCCAAGCGCCACGTGTTCGGCCAAGTCGGTATCGACATGATCGCCGGCCCGTCGGAAATTCTCGTGGTGTGTGACGGCCAGACCGACCCGGACTGGATCGCCATGGACCTGTTCTCCCAGGCCGAGCACGATGAAGACGCCCAGGCCATCCTGGTCAGCCCGGATGCCGAGTTCCTCGACCGCGTCGCCGCCAGCATCGACAAGCTGCTGCCGACCATGGAGCGCGCCGAGATCATCGAGAAGTCGGTCAATGGCCGCGGCGCGCTGATCCAGGTGCGTGACATGCAGCAGGCCATCGAAGTGGCCAACCGGATCGCCCCCGAGCACCTGGAGCTGTCGGTCGCCGACCCGCAAGCCTGGCTGCCGCAGATCCGCCACGCCGGCGCGATCTTCATGGGCCGCCACACCAGCGAAGCGCTGGGTGACTACTGCGCAGGCCCCAACCATGTGCTGCCGACGTCCGGCACCGCGCGCTTTTCTTCGCCACTGGGGGTTTATGACTTCCAGAAGCGTTCGTCGATCATTTTCTGCTCCGAGCAGGGCGCGTCCGAGTTGGGCCACACCGCCTCGGTCCTGGCCCGTGGCGAATCGCTGACGGCCCACGCCCGCAGCGCCGAATACCGTATCCTGACCCAAGACAAGGGGAACTGAGCATGAGTCGATTCTGGAGCCCCTTCGTCAAGGACCTGGTGCCTTACGTGCCGGGCGAGCAACCCAAGCTGGCCCGCCTGGTCAAGCTCAACACCAATGAAAACCCTTATGGCCCGTCGCCCAAGGCGCTGGAAGCCATGCGTGGCGAGCTGAACGACAACCTGCGCCTGTACCCGGACCCGAACGGTGACCGGCTCAAGCAGGCGGTGGCCGAGTACTACGGCGTAACCCCTGGCCAGGTCTTCGTCGGCAACGGTTCGGACGAAGTGCTGGCGCACATCTTCCACGGCTTGTTCCAGCACGACGCGCCGCTGTTGTTCCCGGACATCAGCTACAGCTTCTACCCGGTCTACTGCGGCCTGTATGGCATCGCCTTCGAGCAGGTGGCGCTGGACGAGCAGTTCCAGATCCGTGTCGAGGACTACAACAAGCCTAACGCCGGCATTATCTTCCCCAACCCTAACGCGCCCACCGGCTGCCTGATGCCATTGCAGGCGGTCGAGCAACTGCTGCAAGCCAACCGTGATTCGGTAGTGGTGGTGGATGAAGCCTACATCGACTTTGGTGGCGAGACGGCCATCAGCCTGGTTGACCGATATGACAACCTGCTGGTCACCCAGACCCTGTCCAAGTCGCGCTCGCTGGCGGGTTTGCGCGTTGGCCTGGCGGTCGGCCACCCGGACCTGATCGAGGCGCTGGAGCGGATCAAGAACAGCTTCAACTCCTACCCGCTGGACCGTGCCGCGATCGTCGGTGCGGCCGTGGCGTTCGAAGACCGTGCCTACTTCGAAGAAACCTGCCGCAAGGTGATCGACAGCCGGGAAGTGCTGGTCGAGCAACTGACTGCCAAGGGCTTCGAGGTGCTGCCGTCGGCGGCCAACTTCATCTTCGCCCGTCACCCGCAACAGGATGCGGCCGAATTGGCGGCGCGCCTGCGTGAGCAGGGGGTGATCGTGCGGCACTTCAAGCAGGCGCGGATTGCCCAGTTCCTGCGCATTACCATCGGTACGCCGGATATGAACCAGGCATTGCTCGATGCGCTGAACTGATCAGGCAGGCTCAAGCAGCCGTCCGGTTTGATCGAACCCCGCCTGGCACTGGCTGCCAGGCGGGGTTTTTCATTCAGGGCGCAACGTTCAGTAGGCCACTTCCTCGATGTTGTAGGGTTGGCCGGCAGGCCTGTTGCGCACCGCCACCGGGGTGCCATCGAGTACCAGCACGTAGTCGTTGACGGTATCCATGCCGTCCGGGTCGGTCCATTGCCCGGCCGCAGCCGCTACTTGTGCAACCACATGCCCGTTCTTGAGGATGGTCAGGTAGCCCTTGGCGCTGCTGTGCCAGCGCAGACGCGCATTGGCTTCATCGGCCCTGGCCTTGCGCGCACCTGCCTCACCCAGCAGGGGGGGGCCGTCCAGTAGCCACTGGGCTTGCAGCGCCTGGCCCATGTGGCGCAGGACGGTGGGCGCCACCGAGGTCTGCGCGGCAAGGCAATACAGGTTGTTTGGCCCGGGGTTTTCTTCTGGGAGGATGGGCTCGGTCAGCTCTTCGTTCATCGGTTTGTTGCTGGCGATGAAGGTGGTCTTTTCCTGCTCGGTGACGCCACCATGGCCCTTGCCCCGATAGTCGCGGCCATGGTCGGTACTGACAATCACCAGCCAGTCTTCTTGCGGGTGATTGCGGCGCCGTTCGTCGACCTTGTCCAGCAGTCTCCCCAGCCGGTTATCGGCATTGCGCAGTGCCTGTTGGTAGCGCTCGCCGAAGCCTGCAGCGTGGCCGGCTTCATCAGGTTCGCCCAGCTCAATGAAGGTGAAGTCGGCAGGCGTGCTGCCGAGAATCTGCAGTGCTCGCAGGGTGACCTGTTCATCGGACAAGCCGCTTTCGCGCACATCGTTGCCATGGGCATCTTCGAGCAAAAATGCGCTGTTGATTGGCGACCCGTGCACCACACTGGCGAGGTAGGCCGTCGGCAGTGCCTCACGTAGCCGCTTGAACAAGCTGGGAAATGCCGGGTCGACCCGCAGCGACTCGGCATTGGAGTCAACGCCATGCTTGTTGCTCCAGACCCCAGTGAGCAAGGTGACCCAGCCTGGGCCGCTGAGGGTGGGCTGCTCGCTGGGCTTGCCGGTGATGCCGCCGGTATAGGTGTACGCGTAATACAGACGTTGCTTGAGGTGGGTGGCATCGCCCAATGCCTCGTACTGTTCGAATTGCACACCTTCGATGCCGACGATCAGGGTTTTCGGTTCAGGCCCTTTTTGCGCCGGTCCGCAACCTGCCAGCAAGGCCAACGTCAGCAGAAGCAAGGCTGATAGTCGCATGGAGAGGCATCCTTGGAAGGTACAGCGAGCGTTGCAATAAAGTGCGCTGCTCACAACTGGCAGAAATACCAGGTGGTTTGCCGTCCGGAGCGCCATCCATTAAGCTTCGGTAATTCATCGGATGATTGGTTGAATGTGATGCGCGTAGAGTTGACCAAGCGTTCCCTGGTCGAACTCGCCGTGGAGCGCATGCGTGAGCGCATCCTTCAGGGCGACTGGCAGGTAGGGCAGCGACTGCCGACCGAGCCTGAGCTGGCCCAGGCGCTGGGCATCAGCCGCAACACCGTGCGTGAGGCCATGCGCGTGCTGGCGTTCAGTGGCCTGGTGGAGATCAGGCAGGGCGATGGCAGTTATCTGCGTGCTGTGCAGGACCCGCTGTTGGCTGTGCAGGCGATGTCGCGTTGCACGCCTGAACAGGCGCGGGAAACCCGCCATATCCTCGAGACCGAGGCCATCGGCCTGGCGGCGTTGCGCCGCACCGACGCAGACCTGAAGGCGCTGCGTGAAGCCCTTGAAGGCAGTGCCGGGCACTTTCATGGCGACATCGATGCCTACGTGACCTGCGACCTGGTGTTCCACCAGCGCCTGGTCGATGCCGCCCACAACCCTGCATTGAGTGAGTTGTACCGGTATTTCTCCGGTGTGGTGGCGGCAGCGCTGCAACACAACATGACCACCGTCCCACGCTGCCAGTCCACGTTCGATCTGCACGGGGAAATCCTCGATGCCATCGAACAACGTGATGCGGAGCGGGCCAAGCGCCTGAGCCGCACCCTCATCGAATCCTGACCCAGAGAAGGCCATGGCTGAATCCATCACCCGTAGCACCCCCACCGGCGAGCGGGAACTCGACGAACTGTTGATCGACGCCGAAGCCGATGACGAGCAGGTTCAGCAGCAGCCTGTGCTGCTGCGCAGGCCCTGGCTGTTGCTGCTGGGCCTGGTGCTGGTGGCGCTGAACCTGCGCCCGGCGTTGTCGAGCATGGCCCCGGTACTCGGCCTGGTTTCCGAGGGCTTGGGCCTGAGCGCGTCGCAGGCGGGCCTGCTGACCACCTTGCCGGTGCTGTGTCTGGGCTTGTTTGCGCCGCTGGCGCCGGTCCTGGCGCGGCGTTTTGGCAGTGAGCGGGTGATTTTCGGCATTCTCCTCACCTTGGCCTTGGGCATTGTGGTGCGCAGCGCGTTTGGGACGGCCGGGGTATTCCTGGGCAGCCTCATGGCCGGCGCCAGTATTGGCATCATCGGCGTGCTGTTGCCGGGCATCGTCAAGCGCGATTTCCCGCAGCACGCCGGGACGTTGACCGGCGTGTACACCATGGCCCTGTGCCTGGGCGCAGCCATGGCAGCCGGCGCCACGGTGCCCCTGGCTCAACGCTACGAGGGCAGTTGGGCGCTGGGGCTAGGCTTCTGGGCGGTGCCGGCTCTGCTGGCCATGCTCGTCTGGCTACCCCAGGCGCGCCAAGGACACGGCCTGCACAAGGTTGCTTATCGGGTGCGTGGCCTTTGGCGCGACCCCTTGGCCTGGCAGGTGACCTTGTACATGGGCCTGCAGTCATCGCTGGCCTATATCGTCTTCGGCTGGTTGCCGTCGATTCTGATTGGCCGCGGCCTGAGCCCGACCGAGGCGGGGCTGGTGTTGTCGGGGTCGGTGATCGTGCAATTGGTCAGCTCACTCAGTGCGCCTTGGCTGGCAACACGCGGCAAGGATCAGCGCCTGGCTATCGTGATCGTCATGCTGGTTACCTTGGCCGGCTTGTTCGGTTGCCTGTATGCGCCGATCTCAGGGCTGTGGGGCTGGGCTGTACTGCTGGGCCTGGGGCAGGGCGGCACCTTTGCCCTGGCGCTGACCTTGATCGTGCTGCGCTCGAAGGACGCGCATGTGGCGGCGAACCTGTCGAGCATGGCACAGGGGGTGGGGTACACCCTGGCGTCGATGGGGCCGTTTGCAGTGGGCCTGGTGCACGATATGACCGGTGGCTGGGCGGCAGTGGGGTGGATTTTTGCCGTGCTGGGCATAGGTGCTATTGGTTTCGGGCTTGGCGCAGGGCGCGCGTTGCATGTGCAGGTGACCAGCGAAAAAGTCTGATGCTGATTCTGTCCATGCCGGCCCTTTC
>NZ_JANIAG010000100.1:0-19814 GCF_028682155.1 Pseudomonas sp. 39004 | reverse complement strand
GAGGTCGGATGGTCTTGATTGCCCATCTGTTGGTATCGCTTCTCAGATGGTTGTTGACCGTATGACGGTCGATAGATTACTTCTCGTCTGTTCCAGACAAGGACAAGCGGCTGGCACCCTTCGTCATCTGGTGAATATCAGATTGACCGTATGACGGTCGATGGATATCTCATAGATGCTCACCGCACCCAGTCTGTACAGTAGCAGCCGAGGCTGCAGTACCACTCTATACAACCAGTGCCAGCAGGTGAGCGAACGAAGTGAGTGAATGCTTTTCAGGTGGTTGGGCAATAAGCCAAACCTAGCTCTTGATCTTTCTTCTTGCGTAAGCAAGAGATGATTTTGTCGTGTAACGACGAGATTAAGATAGCTTCACAGCATCGCTGTGGTTCTATTTCTTCTGATTTTTGGATGGGCTATTACCCATCTGTTCCCTCTTCTTTTCTCTAGCTCAATCATGCAGGGTGGATACCCTGAAGAAGAAAAGCCCTGTCCGTCGCCGGACGAGGGAGGAGCTTGAAGGGGGGGGGGGGGCGTGTCGCGCTGACACGAAGCGCCCCTTTGAATTTGGTGGGAATTGATTGTCATCAATACATCCCCTCCTGGCGCTTTGTGGCGTGAGCTGCTGACCTCATGGTCACTGCGCATGCTGTCCGATGTCCGGCTCTATACATATGGTGGGCGCTGGTCGGACGCGCATGCGAAAGGCGTTAGTTGGTCGCGGCCAGCCATCCTTGAGACTCAACGTAATCAAGGAAATGATCAACGCCATTAGGCTCCGGAATCAGGGGCCTATCCTCAGTATGCCGCACCGATGGTGCTTCAGCGTCCGGAGTGCCTTGAAGAGTATTCGTTACCCTGGTTGTGCGTTCGACGAGCGTAGCTGTTGGCTCTGCACCGAGCCCGCTGACAAGCTTCAGGATGTGCTGTCGAGCATCGTACGCTTGCTTGCGTTGAGCCATCTCAGCATCTTCGCTGTCCTCTGAGGTGCAAGCAGCGTGGGTCTCCATGAACTCGTTGATGGCTTCATCGACACGAGCCATCAGGTTCAACGCAGTCTGCTCAAGGAACAGGCGACTTGCAGTAGGTGCTTGGTCATCGATCCAGTCCATAACGAACACAGGTTGGGTGCCGTTGGAGGTGGAGCATTCACGCACTTTCTCTTTGACACGTTTGATCACGCTGTAATCAAAGGAGCTTTCATAGCGTCCTTCCACAGTGTTCCACTTGCAGCCATATTCTTCGTGCAGAATGCCCCGGAGCTCATGGTTTTTGACTCCTTGTGCACGAATTGCGAGTTTGTATACACGACTCACTGATTTGCTAAACGGTGTGGAGATTTCCTTCGGTACATCTCTAACAAGCTGTTTAACCTTACGCTCAGGAAGCCCAGTGGCTGCCATGATTGCAGCGTAAGAATTTCCCTCGCGACGCAGCTGTATAGCCCGTTCCTCTGGCGTGGACGCAGTGGTGGTTGGTGTTTGCTGGGTGGGGGTCGGTGCTTGAGCGTGCTCGTAATTTGCCGAGCTGGCAGGCAAATTCAAAGCGGATGGATGCTGCATTGATAATCTCCTTTAGTTCATTTTCGATAGGCATTCCTCTCGGGTTGTGCCGGTTCTTGGGTGTGCGTGTGTTTGGCAATCCGCAGGCATTGCTAGGGGCTCATGCGAGGCTTCCATGATAACTGAAGCTGCGCACGGTATGCTGAGCATTGCTGGTCGGGCTTGGGATTATATTTTCTGTAGCGTTGAAGGTCAATTAATAATTTTATAGCTTGGTGGCTTCGTGTCTGTCTGACATCTGGCTTTAAAACAAGCGATTAGAGCGACGCAGGGTAGCACCTGCTACCTATCTATACCCTTAAGCAAGATCACGCTCAGAATCCATGCCAGAAGTCTTGTAGGGGCATTCCTACCAGGGCTTGTAGTGATCCTAAGAGGTATGCGTTTAATTCGTCGATTAACGTTAGATTCAGTGAGGGATTTGATTTGCTGTGTTTAGCATTAGCACGACAATCCCCAATGTTTATCGGGTTGAGACCAGCAGCTAGTCATATTTGCGAGGCACAAAAAAGCCTCGCTGATTGATTCGGCGAGGCTTATGTGTCTGTTCTTGCCATTGTTAGTAACTCAGGTTGGGGTGTTATTCTGGAATCTCCAGAGGGGTGTAACAAGCTTGTACTTGTTTCTCAATCTCAGCCAGTTGTTTGGCTTCTTTTTCACGAAGCGCTTTGGCTTCTTTTTCTTTTTGAGTCTGAATCAGTTGCTGCCGCAATAGGTCTTGGTAGCGGGTGTGCTCAGATCGAAGCCATTCCGTATACTCCTCTTTTACTTTGGTCCTGATCGCTACAATGTCTTCCTCCTGCATTGATGTAGGTTTGATGAGGTAGCAGTTGTAGTTCAATGATTCAAAGGTGACAGGGTACTTGTTGCATACTTGGTAGCCCAGGCCCACTTTTTCAGCAACAATCTCCAAGAACTGATGGGGTAAATCTTTCCGAATCATTTCCCGAGATTGCGCAGTGTGGCGGTACGCATGGAGTTCTCGATCCATGCGCTGCTCATACTCGTCATCAGACCACTTTGGTGGCACGCCATTGATCTTAATCTTTTCATTACTCATTGATTGTTTCCTTTTGTTTGTTGTTCATATGTTTGTGATAGCAATTCATGATTAATTCTTTGTAAGTGGTTCCGCTAAGCTTCTTTGTGGTTGCCTGAGGATTGGTAGTGTGGCTCTCAGTTGCAGTTGCTTGTTTGGCTTTACAAGCTTTGCCACGTTCAACAGCAGATTCAATGTTCTGTATGATTCGATTTGCATTAGTCATTTGTACTCACCGCCGATCAGCTTTAATCCATACTTGGTGATCAAGATATCAATCTGATCGACGCAGCGGCGATAATCCGATTTGTCACCACAGGTTGATGCCGATTGCTTGATCGCTTCATAGTGTTTGACTTGCTCAATTGCTAACCAGCGAGCGACATCATCAACAGTTACGTTATCCATTCTTTATTCTCCTTCTACTTGGGTCAGTGACATGGTCATTAATGCATCTCTAGGCCCCGTATTCCGTGGTCTGTAGCGATGCAAAAACAGGGGGTCTGTAGGGTACCTTCCCTAAAGAAAAACCTCTCAAAACGCGTTATAGAGCGTCCTGGGGGCATATAGGTTTACGTGTGTTCTAGATGGTTGCGGTTTTGAAGCACTCAAGGAAGGCGGGAGATTTCATTGCAAACTCACCCGCGTCAACGCAGGTCCCTGTGTCCCTATGCTTTGCAAGCAATGACCAATACCGTTCTAGCACAAGCCGTGATACAGGAATCAGTATGTGCTGCTTTGCAAGCTTCTCCGGCTTGTCGTCTTCAAACGCATTCACAATCAAGTTTGAGGGGCGATGGACAATGAGATAGTTGTTATTCATTGTTCTGCACCATCCGAACTAGGTAGTCGTCAATGCCAGCTCGTGCCTTGAATGCTTTGATAGTGAGGTTTGTGTATGTATCAAGCGGGATGCGAACCTTAACTAACACGGTGCTGGTTTGATTTGAGCGAAACAGCTTAGTGCGACAGGACGGTGAGCAGGTTTTTGCATCACTCCTCTTGTTGCTTAACGAGCTATTGCAAATGGAGCAGGTGCGAGGAATCGTCATATAACCTCCTTGGTTTATGAGTATGGGGTTGTGTTGTGGAAATGAACGGGTAATTCGATTTGGCAAAAAAAGCCCCCTAGGCTGCAACAGCAGAAGGAGGCTATAGGAGTAAGTGCTATATCACCCCAGGGGTGAAGGCGATCTAGCTAAATCGCTGACTGAAATAAACTCAACTCAAGAAACAGTCAGCGTTTTGGATATTGCTAGAGAGGAATCGAATAAATAACTCGACATGTATTAATTGTAACAATCAGATTTGAATTTTGTCAATACATGTTGCAATATAGTTATATTAATTTAAGTGAGGTCGAATGATAGGTTTGATAGAGCCTCTAGCTTTTGTCGGGGGCTTGCACCTTCGTCATAAACATCAAATGTTACTAACCCGGTTTCATGGCCGACGATGTTTGCCACAGTGGGACCAACTACGCCAGCCCTCAGCAGGAGAGTAACAACCATTGCCCTCACACTGTGGAATACGTGCTGTCTTCCATAGCCTTCACCCGTTTTCAGTCTCCCGAATGCTTTGCTGAATGAGTCTGATCTGATGCCGTATTTGTTGCCAGTAGAGGCGGGAAGTAGGAAGCCGTCTGTACTGGTTGCAATCAGTCGTTCTACTGTGGCCTGAATTGCTGGGTGTACTGGTATTTCCCTAATGCCAGCGGCTGTTTTACTGTCTTCGATCTTAAAGCTTAGAATCCCCTCAATCTTGACTACAGTCTCTTTTCGAAGCTGAGCAAGCTCTTCAATACGGCAGCCTGTATAGGAACCCAGTTCAATCAAATCGCATAGAGATTGACGGCCTTGATCCTTGGCAGCTTTGTATAGGCCTTCTATCTGCTCTTGGGTGAATGCCTTACGTGCTGCCTCTACTTTAGCCTTGCCGCGAACCTTCGGAAGCTCTTGTTCTTTGAATGGGTTGTCCTGACCTTTGTGCAACTCCTGCCAGTGTGAGTCGTTTTTCATTGCCCATTTCCAGAATGTTGAACCGGCTAATAGATACTGGGCTTTGGTCTTGCTTGATAAATTGAGCGTTTCCAGCCAGCCAGCGACAATCTCATTGGTCAAGGGTTTACCTTGATCGCGTAGATGGTGTGAGAGCTTCTTAAGCTTGCTTTCCTGCTGGTCTATGGTCTTGTCTGCAATACCTTCCTTCACTCGGTAAGAACGGAATTTCTCTAAGCGGCCATCTGTAATGGGGCTGACAGGTTTGTACATTGCTGGGTTATGCACAATGGCCTTTGCTTCCTGATGCTCAGCGTCAGAAAGGCTGTACTCGTCCGCAATACATGCTGCTTCCATATCTGCCATGAGCGTCAGAAGCTCATTGTGCAGATCAATACCGGCACCAGCGGTGATACCGTTCTCAAGCGCGGCAACGTACCGCTTCGCGTAGTCTGTGAGTCTGCTTGCAAGAATATCTTGTCCTTCGTTGCGAAGGTCGCTGATCATTTCTGGCAGTTGCTCAAACCATGAAAAATCAGGCTTGGTTTCGTGTGGAGAGAGGGGGGTGTAAATACGGGTGACTGCATCGTTTCGATGGGCCGTCAGATTCAAGCCTGCCTGATGCTGGGCAAGTCTCCACTGGTCGCCTGCTACGAACTTCTGCTCCCTTGCTGCGGCAATTTGAGCTTTCCACTGGGCGAGGTAGGGTAGACGCCGAACCATCGCTTCGGCCCGGTTGCTCGTGCCGGTGGTCTTGATTAGCTTGGCACGCCCACCAAAGGCATGTCGCACATCGGCAGGCACTGCCAAGCGAACGTACCATGTCGATTCTCCGTCTTTTTGGGTGAGGTGGTCGGCCATCTGAGTAATCTCCAGTTTGACCACTCATTTTGACCACTCATGCCCATAAAAGCCAATAGATACCGTGGTTTCTGGGCTGTAGATCTGAAATCTTAGAGTCCCTATCTCTCCGCCATACATAGAGAAGCCCTGCAGATGAAAGTCTGCGGGGCTTTTTCTATTGGCTTTTTGGGGGAGGTGCAGCGCGTAATCCTCCGAGCGTTCGCAATCATTCCGTCAGGCCTACTACGAAAAGCGTGGGGACACTGCGAGGTTGTGATTCTGAACGTGGTCTAGCACTTCGAGGTGCATGAGCGTTATCGGGCGGCGAAGAACAAGTGGCGTGTATTCAAAGGCGATTGTGCGTTTGCGTTCATCCCAGGAAGCTGGCGATGGTTGATAGCATTCTTATGCCATCCAGTTGTGGCTGCACTAAATTCAAGGCGGTGTAACGGTGATAACCGTCGAGCCGGAGAACGCACCTGGTGTCACGGACCCTCGGGTGAAAAGGGTCGATTCAATATTCATTGGGGTAACCTGGTCATTTGTAACTGCCACGTTGATGCCCGCCGTGGCGTCCTTGCCATTGATCGTAATCTTCGAGTACAGGCTGCCGTCGTCTCTGAGCAATACGCCATTAGCGTTGGTTCTGGAGGCAAACACGGTGACGCTGGCCGGGCCCCGACACTGCAGGTTGAGCTTGGTCGAAGCTTTCGCCCCGTCAACTTCAGCGTCGGATAGGGTTCTATGATTGATATTGGTATCGCCCGTGATATCGCATTGCAGCGCCGGAGCAACAACAGGGGTGCAAGGGCCGAAGGCGTTGTATGCGGATCCAATGTTGGGCCCAACTGTTGCAGAGGCAAAAGAGATACATAGAGTATTGTTTGCGCTGTCGTAAGGGACCAGAACCGAGCCGCTAAGGGGGATTCTGAAACCTGCAGTCTGGAGGTCCCGCAACAAATCGCCCAAGTCTGAGTGGCCGCGCCGAATAGGTACATCCCAATGTGAGTAACTAGCCACAATACGACCCGATGACCACATCGGCATTTTCGCTACCAAGGTAATACCGCAACTAGTGTATCGCGATTCGTCTGAGCTACAAGGGTTCAAGCCACCGTCATTAGTTGTCCAATTGCTGACAGCGAAAGAATAGCGTACACCACTCGCCTCATAACGGCTTTCCGTTGTCTGGATAGTGAAGGCTTGTGCTTGTGCCGCTGCAACGCACATTAGTACAGATGCGAAGGCGTGGCGTAACTTAGGCGTGTACGGATTTTTCATGGTGGTTACTCATAACTCAGTGCAAAGGTCAGCGACGCTTCAAACTCGCCTAGCCCAAGGGTGCGATTGGCTAGCACCTCAGGTGCTCCTTTCAGGTACGCATTGAAGTTGAGGACGTTGTAGCCGTTGGTCAGTTCGCCCATGGGGTGCTTCTTGTTCAACGGCAAGGCGATTCCGCCCGTTGTTTCCAGTCCTACCATCAAGCCTTGTACAGTGCTGCTTTGCAGAACCAGCAGCCCCGGCGGTTCGCTGCTTTCGTTACCTCTGAAGGCGATGCTGACCATGCGTTTGCCGACGTCCAGGTCGCAGTTTTTCAAGCGCAGCTCGATGGGGCGACCCTTGGTTCTGCCGTTTAGGTAAAGGTCCTTGTCGACCACGCTTTTGAAGTCCAGTTTGATCAACTCATCTCTCTCATCCAGCACGCACGGCTCATTCACCAGCGTTCCGGAGAAGTACAGGTTGTCTTCCGTTGCCTGTATCGCCGGCAACCACAGGCTGGCGGTGACCCAGGCGCTCAGGGTAATGGCCCATTTGCCCATGGAGCCTCCTAGTAGAGTTCGGCCATCAGTAATGCCGAAGCGGTAAAGTCGGTGCTGGGTAACTCCGCACCGGTAAGCTTCACCGGCACGGCCTCCAGCAGTGGCGGTGTCGATGCATTTACATCAATCTCTCGGGGTTCATTGGGAATCAGTGCGGTACCGCCGAGCAGTACCTTGATGCCCAGGTCGTTCACCGAGCTTCTCAGCGCGGTCCGATCGAAATCTGCATATTTACCTTTGAGCGTCAAGCGCATGTGCCAAGTGATACCAGCGTCGGATGCACCCGGGCATGAGATCTGGTAAGGAATCGCCTGTCGGTAGCGTTCGCCATCGATGCGGTTGACGGCGATATTGCGCTCGAAGCGCACGTCGATACGCCCGCCCTTGTCGCTGACGATGCAGCCGGGCGGTGCCAGCAGGTTGCCGGTGAACTGCAGGTTATCTGCGCCAGCACAGAGTAGGGGCAGGGTGGCCATCGACACTATCGCCAAGGTTCGGTGCAAACTGTTCATCGATAATCCACCACCAGGGTTGCGCTGGCATTCAATTTGCCGGCTTGAACCTCACTGTTTTCGCGCTTGACCAAGACGGCTTGTATAACTGGCTGTTTGCGGGTGTCGAAGTCAGCCCAAGTATTGAGCGCAAGCGGCGCACCGTCTTTTTTCAGGGCGATGCCGAGGTTGTCGTAACCTCGCACCACCAGCAGCGCGGGATCGAAAGCCGGGGTGCCGCGCACCTGGATTCGCAACTCATTGGTCGCCGAGCGGCTGCAGTCGAGTGCGTAATCCAGGGTGATGGTCTTGTAAGTACCATCGATGCCAGCGGTCTGCACATCGCCAAAGGGGCCAGTGATGGGCGCGTTTTTATTGATCACGCATGGGATCGCCGCATACACGACACCCTCGATCTTCACCACCACCTGCTCGTCAGCGTGGGTCAAGGATGCACAGCCAAGCACCATGGCCAGCAGTGCGCGGCGTGCGACGGTCATTGCATAGCCCTCAATCATATGCCAGGTTCACATTGAGGCTGGCGCGGAAGGCGCCCGGGCGCAAAGGGGCGGCTGTGCGCTCAGGGCGGATGTAGTAAGTCAGTCGGTTGTCACCCGGGGAGACGAACCACCCAGGGGCAGTACGGCCCAGGCGTACGTCGTTGCCCTGGACATCGAGCAGGCGCAGGCCAAAACCCTCGGCCCCGATTACTCTGATCAGCGTGGGCGTATCGGCATCGGCGACCGCGTTGAAGGCCAGCGCGGCCACCGGCTCGATGGCGCTCCAGACCAAGGTGCCTTGCTGCTCATCCTGGCGGCCGCCGTTAACGCGTACACAGCCTTGCAGCTTGAGATGCAGGGCTATGGGTGTGCCCTGATCGCCAATGCGCGACAGGCGGGCAGTGCTCAAATCGCCCAGCGACAGGGACTGATAGGCGGAGCTTGGGTCTAGGTAGCAGGCGCTTTCTAGCAAGGTACCGGTGACCTGGAACTCGGCCGTCTGCTGAAGGTTGCCGGCGGCATGAGTCAAGACACTGGCACTACAGAGCCATGCGGCAAGACAGATACGGAGTCCAGGCTTCATGATTTGCCCTCACTGGAATAAGTCGTCGGGTGTCAGCGTTTGCTGGCTACGGGGCTGGCGCTGCAGCTGTCTGCAGCGCAGCTGAATTGCAGTTGCGGACGGCCGCCAAAGTCATTGACGTAGGTCAGCACTGGCTTGTCGCCCAGCGCCTTGCTGCTTACGCCCAGGTCGAGTTGGCCTCTGGGGGCGATCATCAGAGGTTTGAAGTCGGTTGCGCTGGCGGCCTTGAGGTTGGGTGTGGCATCGATCAGCGTGACGTAGTAAGGCGTCGGGTTGTTCACTAGATAGCGGTCGTTCTGGCGGGTCAGGGTCAGCTTTTCCTGCCAGGGGGCTTCGTTGACACCGATCCTCGGTGCGATGGCTACCGGTCGATAGAACAGCTTCACACGCGTTTGCAGGGCAATTTGCAAGGTGTTGGGCTGATCGCTGCGTGGCGGGATTTCGCGCAGGTTGAAGTAGAACAGCGATTCGCGGTCCTGGGGCAGCAGGCCCAGCTCAGGCAGGCCCTGAATTTTCACCTGGCTGTTGGCTCCGGCCTCTAGGCGCTGGATCGGTGGCACCACCACCAGTGGGCTGGTGATTTTTTCGGCCTGCTCGTTCTCGATCCACGCCTGTGCCAGATAGGGCAATTGGGCGTTCTGGTTGCTGACGCTAAGGCTGACCGATTTCTCGCTGCCGGTAAAAATCACCCGGGTGCGGTCCAGCGACACTGCGGCCAGGCTGGATTGCGCCGTGCAGGTGCCAAACAGGGCAAGCAAGGTCAGGGTGTTGCGTTTGAAGCGGGCGTTCATAGAGGTACCTATTGCAAATAGATTAAGCGGCGGAGTCGTCCGCATCGCTGACGGGCTGGCACAGCAGCTCCAGTTGTCGTTCGGGCGATACCACCTGGTCGGGCAGGGTGAAATGGCAGCGCGCGCTGCCGTCCCATTGCAGCGACATGGTTTCGCCCGGCTTCATGCCGCTCAGGTATGTCGATCCTTCTTCACCCACAATGCCGGTTTCCTGCCCGCGGCCGTTCCGTGCGCTGGCGCCAAAGGGCGGCGCGCGGTGGTTGGCCATGCGAATCGTGACCATGGCCTTGTGGCCGGCGATCACATCGAAACGGCGGTAGCCAATCGCGCCTTCGGTCAGGGTTGCCTGGGTAATGGACTGGGTGGCTTCGACATCGTCGGTCAGGTCGTCCAGCACGATGCTGGCCTGGTTGCGGTAGTAGCTGTTGACGTCAGTCACCACCGCCTTGCCGAAACGGTTGGTGCGGGTTATCCCGCCGTTGCCGCGCACTGGTACGTCGGCAACGCCCTGGGTATCGATCATCAGCCGGGTGCCGCCCATGATGTTGCTGCGATGCAGCGCCGAGCCTTCGGCCGTCAGGGTGGCGCCGCCTTGCAGGGACAGCCCGGCCGAGGTGTACTCACCGGCCTGGTAGCTGGCGCTCGCCACTACCTGGGCCTGATCGCCGTCATGCGACAAGAAACCGCTGGCCATTTCACCGCTGGCCGACTTACCAGCGCTGACCATGTAGTGGTTACGCGCATCGATACGGTCGTAATAGCTCAGGCTATGCGAGGTGTCGCCGCGATTGACAGACGAGCTGTAGCTGAACGAGCCGGTGCTGTCCCAGGGGATGCTGACCGACAGGTAGGCACCGTCATCGGAGTTGCCGTTACCCTTGTTCTGGTACGCAGTCAGCGACAGGCTGAGGTTTTTCAAACCACCGACATCGAAATAGCGCGACACCGACAGGCTGTAGCGGTCGCTCGCCTGGCTGTTCCAGTAAGTCTGGTGGTTGTAGTTGAAGTACATGCTCAGCGCCGAATCGCGAAATTGTTTGCTCACTGTCGCGGTGTACAGCTCCTTGCTCTGGTTCAGCGGTTGGCTGCCCCGTCGGGCTTCGACGAATTCGTTCATGCTCATGTAGTTCTCCTCGGAGAACCGGTAGCCGGCAAAGGTGATCTGGCTGTCGTATTCGTCGAAGCGCTTGGAATAACTGGCCCGGTAGGACTTGCCACTGAGTGTGTCGCGGTCTGGGATCGTGGCCCGTGACTGGGTGACGTCGAACGACAGTGCACCGAAGGCCATCAGGTCGCGGCCCACGCCCACGGCGAGAGATCCATAATCCTTGGCACCGAGGCTGCCGCCATACAGCGACCAGCCGTTGCTCACACCCCAGGAAAATTCACCGGTTGCGAACGCGGGGCCATCGAGTTGATGTTCCCAGTCAGAGGGTTTGCCGGCAGCCAACTTGTAGCGCACCGTGCCCGGACGGGTCAGATAAGGGATGCTGGCGGTGTCCATCTGAAACTCCTGGACGCTGCCATCCTGTTCCTCAACGCGCACGTCAAGCTGGCCAGAGACCGCGTCGTTGAGGTCCTGGATTCGAAACGCCCCTGGCGGCACCTGGGTGTCGTAGAGCACCCGGCCTTGCTGGCGAATGATCACGCGCGCGTTGGTGCGGGCCACACCGCTGACTTCCGGGGCATAGCCCCTCAGGTTGGGGGGCAGCATGTTGTCGTTGCTGCTCAGGTTGACGCCGGTGTAACGGAAACTGCCGAATAGGTTGGAGTCCAGGTAGTCTTCGCCGACAATCAGGTTCGAGCGCAGGGACGGTACGGCGCGTAGCGCGTAGAAACGGCTCCAGGCGAACTGGTTTTGCGACGGTTGGCCATCACTGCGTTGCATCTGGGTCTGCCAGTCGCCGCGCAAGCGCCAAGCGCCCAGGTTGATCCCGGCGGTACCGTTGCCGCTGAGGTTGTCGCTGCGACCTTTACCCCGTGTGCGCTCGGTGGTTTGGGCGTTCAAGTTGTAATCGAACAGCACCCCGGAAATGCCTTCGTCCCAGCGTGAAGGCGGGTCCCAGTTCGCGGCGGTGTACTCCAGCTGATCCTGGGGGATGCTCACGTACAACGCCGAAGTGCCTAGGTTGCCACGGGCTTGCATGCCCGGGACGCTGGCCAGGTCCAGGCAGGCGCCATCGTGCCACCAGGTGAGCGACTTGATAACCTGTTCTTTCAGACCCAATTCATTAACCAATGCCGGCGAAAGACAGGCGACGCTGCTTTTAGGATCGTCTTCGGCCGGAAGATAGTCGACGGCAAACTCCGTCAATGTATCGCGGTTCACGTGCACCATCAGGCTGTATTGGCCGGGCATGATGAAGTTGGCCGAAGCAAACACCCCAAGATCAAGGTTCTCGCGATCCTTGAGGTCCAGTACGTCGGTGTTGAATTGGAATTCTTCGGCTGCACTTGCCCACGTCGCGACACAACACAACGCCGTGGTAGCCAGTACCTTACGGTGATTCACGTGACTAAGTCCTTGAGCGAAACTGCGCGCTAAATTATGTGCAGTTCAGAAGTGCTGAATATTAAGCTTGATAGTGGCGTGATAATCGCCTGCTTCCAGTGCATGGCCGATGCCGATGAGTGTCAGCGTATAATTGAGCATCAAACTGTCGGCAGACAGTGTGTTGTGCTCGAGTAACATGCCAGGTGAAACTAACTTTCCGTGACGATCTTTTATTTGCAAGGCAATGCCTTTTGCGACACCCTCGATAGCAAAGTACTTTCCATGCGATTGTCCTTCGAATGTCAGCTTAAAACGCTGGGAAGCTTCGGTGTCGTTAGGCTTTTCCGATGCAATACAGTCGCTGATATACAGCGTCAAAGATTGTTGTGATGACGTATCGCCGTTTAGCAATCCATTCAGTGCCATGGGTTTGAACGCAATCGTCTGCCGATCGCTACCTACTTGCATATTACAGGCACTGTCCACAATGCTTCCGCCCAGTTGTACACGCCCCTTGAGTGCTTCGGCAGCACAGATGGGCACGACGAGGGGGCAGAGAGTCAGAAGCAGCAGGGCGGTTGAGCGAATCATCTAAACCTCCGCAAACTCCCCGCAATAGCTAATCCGTACGTACTGCGGGGCACCTCATTACGCGATCCGTGCGTACTGCGGAGCACCTCTGTACGCAATCCGTGCGTACTGCGGGGCACCTCAGTGATGAATGAACTTACTGATAAGCGAGAGTGAAGTTGGCGAACGTCTCGAAGTCACCTGGGACGATTTGGGCCGCTGTTGCTGCACCGCCACCTGGTGCGGCAACCATGTCACCCTGCAGATAGGCTTTGAACTCCAGGTAGGTGTCGCCATTAGACAAGGTCTGCGCAGGCGAAGCGTCGCCCAGCTTGATCAGCTCACCGGTGTGGTTGGCGATGGCCAGGCTGGCGCCTTGAGCCGAACCTTTGATTGCCAGCAGGTCAGGGTTGGACGAAGGCGAACCGGTGAAGGTAGCGGTGGCCGACTTCAGGGCGCCCAGTTCACAGCCGCGCAGTTCGATTTTGAAGGTTTTCGGGCTGGATTTGCCGCCGTTTTTCAGGGAAACGTTGGAGATTTCATCCATCTTGACGGTTTGGTATGCCGAGTCCTGAGCAATGGAGCACGGTGCATCGATAATTGCGCCCTTGAAGGTAATAACACCGTGGCCTTGATCTTGGGCAAAGCTGACAGCCGACGTGGCTGCCAGTGCAGCTGCCATAATTGCGCCAGCCAAAGAACTAACTTTCATTTCATACTCCTAGATTGAATTGTGAAGTGCTTGAAGGGACTCAATGGAACACTCTCTCCGCTCAGGTATCTGTGTACCGTTGAGCTGGAGTAAGCCTAGGGGTCGAAAGGGAAGAAATGAGTAGGAAATTGCCTACGGAGGCATAGGAAATTTCCTACAGGCGCATTTATACAGCGATTACCGCGTCAATTCATTGCGTTTGGCAAACTCCGCCAGGTCAACCAGCGACGTAGCGCCCAGCTTTTGCAATAGCCGCGTTTTGTAGGTGCTCACAGTTTTATTGCTCAAAAAGAGCATGTCGCCAATTTGTTTGTTGGAGTAGCCCTGCGCCAAGTATTGCAATACCGTCACTTCCCGGTCGGTTAATGAGCGAATCTGCTCCAGTTCCGACAGTTGGTCGGCAGGGTTGACACTGTCGAACGTGAGCGAGGGAAAGAACGTATAGCCGGCATCCACCGATTTGATCGCTGTAATCAGGCTGCCCAGGTCCTCTTCCTTGTTGACGAAACCGCGCGCACCTAACTGGATACAGCGTCGGCATATAGAATCGGCAGGTTGCGAAGTCAGGATAAGCACCTTGCTACGCACATCTAGCGTTTTAATCTTGGTGATAACGGTAAACCCATCCAGTTTGGGAATACCAATATCGAGAATGACCACCTGCGGGTTGAGCTCGCGTACCAGCTGAACCGCATCCAGGCCATTGTCCGCTTCGCCCACCACGCGCATGCCGTGCTTTTCCAGCAGCACCCGGACTGCAAGTCGAATGACTGGATGATCGTCAACTATCAGAACGCTATGCATAGTGTGAATCTACCTTGAGAACGCGCTTGTTACGGAACGGTATCGATAAGCCACTAGCAGGTTATCACCATTAGCTGCGTAGGACAGAGCTGTACTTGCTTCGGAAATTTCCGATGGATGAGAGGAAATTTCCCATGGAGGTGTCAGATGCGAGCCTTGCAGACTGTGGCTCCTTCAATTGCGTGCGTGTAGACCTGCGATGCAAGACTTGACTGTTCTGGTGCTGGAGGATGAACCCTTCCAGCGCCTTGTCACCGTGACTGCACTGGAAAAAGTGTTGCCGGGGCCCATTCTGCAAGCGGCGGACGGCCACGAGGCCGTTGCTGTGCTGTCAGCCTGCGACGCGATAGACATTATTATCTGTGACTTGAAAATGGCTGGCATGGACGGCTTGGCGTTTCTTCGCCAAGCCAGCAGCAGCGGCAAAATTGGGGCTGTGGTGCTATGCAGCGAACTGGACCCGGCGCTGCGTCAAGCCACGGTCGCGATGATCCACTGTCTGGGCCTGACTTTCTTGGGCGACTTGGGCAAGCCTTTCAACCTGGAAGGTTTCAGCCAGGTGGTCAAACGCTATAGGGAACACTGCAGCGCCGCGCCTAAAGTGTTGTCGCCGGCAGAGCTCCCCACGTTGAACGATGTTCAGCAAGGCTTGGACAACGGAGAGTTCGAGGCCTATTACCAACCCAAATTTACCCTGCAGGGGCAGCAACTGGTTGGCGCAGAAGTGCTTGCACGCTGGACGCACCCTCAATGGGGGGTGCTGCCACCCGCACATTTTTTACCGGTGATGGAAGCGCACAACCTGATCAACCGCTTGTTCTGGCAGCTGTTCGAACAGGGCCTGTCTCTTCAGCAAAGGCTGGCAGCGCAGCGCCAGGGAATCGACCTGGCGTTCAACTTGCACCCGGCGCAGCTGGCGTGCGCCGCGTTGACTGAGCGCATCACCCTGCTGATCAAGCGGTCACAGGTGCCAGCGGCCAGCGTGACGTTCGAAATCACCGAGTCTGGTCTCATCAGTGCACCTGCCAGAAGTCTGGAAAACCTGGTGCGGCTGCGTATGCTCGGTTGTGGCCTGGCCATGGATGATTTTGGCGCCGGTTATTCTTCACTGGATAGACTAAGTGAACTGCCATTTAGTGAAATCAAGCTTGACCGGGCGTTCGTGCGCAAGATGCAAAACCAGCCCAAGAGCGCTGCGATTATCAGTTGCTCGGTGGCGCTGGCCCGGGCGTTAGGCATCTCGCTGGTTATCGAAGGTGTAGAGACCGTCGAGCAACAGGCTCACCTGATTGAGTTGGGCGCCACCCTTGCCCAAGGGTTTTTGTTCGCCCGGCCGATGCCGGAAAGCCACTTCATCGACTTCTGCATGCAGCGCAGGTTGTGAGGCAGGTCCTCATGAACGAGCGACGGCAACCACTTTGAACTATTATTGCGCCGCCACTGGCGGCGATCCCCAGGCTCCTTCGGTTTCTATCTCGCATGCATTTACGTTCTTTCTGCCTGTCCATCGGCCTACTGTTGAGCAGCGTTCCGCTGCTGGCTGCCACCCTGCCTTTGGCCCCGCAGGTGCTGTCCAGCCAGCTGCGTATCGATCGTCACGATATGGCGATCACGACTGAAGACTGGCATTGGCTGCGGCACAAGGCTGAGCTCAAGGTGGGTGTGTATGCAACCGAGTCCGCGCCGTTTTCAGTCTATGCCCAAGATAACCTGTACGAAGGCATCAGCGCCGATGCAACCGCTCTGGTCGCTCAACTCTTGGGCTTGCAGGTGAAGGTCGTTCCCTTTGCCAATGAGCAGGACGCGCGCAAGGCATTGCAGGCCGGTAGTGTCGATGTCATCAGTATTCACGGCAGTACAGAGCCTCGCCCCGACCTGCTGCTGAGCATTCCCTACGCCAGGGACCGGCTGGCGGTGTTCAAACGCAGTGCCGAACCCCGGCATTCACCCCCTGATCTTGCCGGCTTGCGTGTCGCGATCACCCACGAGCATAGCGCCGAGCTCAAACACCGCTACCCGCGGGCCGTTTTTAGGGTGTACGCCGACCATGAAAAAGCGATTGCCGCTGCCGCCTTTGGGCAGGCAGATGTTTACTTGGACGACCTGTACAGCGCCTATTACCTAATCAATCGTTCGTTCTACAACTTTGTCCGTTTTGAGCGTTTCTCGGATGTTCGCGGAGGCGACTACAGTTATGCGCTGAAGGTCGACAACACGCGTATGCAACGGCTTCTCAATGTCGCCCTCACATCCATCGGCGAAGATCAGTTGCGCAATTTGGCCAAGCGATGGGTGGGCAACAGCTTCATCCCCAGTGAAGACCCCATTAGCCTCACCGTGGAGCAAACACGCTGGATACAGCGGCATCCGGTGGTACGCCTGGTGATCAATGATGACCTGGCGCCGGGCGCCTATTTCGATGCTAGCGGGGTGTTTTCAGGCGGCATCGCCGATGTTCTTGAAGTGATCACGCTAAGTACCGGCCTGCATTTTGAAGTGGTTTCCCGCAGTGGTGGCTTCCCCCAGATTATCGACGCGGTGCAGAAGGGCAAGGCAGATCTGGCACTGATGACGGCAAGCTCCGAGCGCGAGGAATACCTGCGCTTTTCCCGGCCACTGCTCAACAGTCCCTTTGTATTGCTTAGCAACATTGACCAGCACGGCAAGCTGGGCAATCTGATCGACAAGCGTGTGGCGGTACCAACAGGTCATGTGGCCATCGAAAAACTGCGCGAGCGTTACCCCGAAGCCAGGGTGGTTGAGGCGGGTGGCTCGCTGGATTCGATGAATCTCCTCTACGAAGGCGATGCGGATGCCGCCATGGTGTCTTTACCCGCTGCTCGCTATTACATCGAGCGTTTATTTCGCGACAAGCTGGCCATCAACCAGATACTTGATGTTGGACCGGCGACGGTCAATTTCGCCATGCGTCGTAGTGACGTAGAGCTGCAGTCGATCATCGATACCGTGTTGCAGAGCATTGCACCGGACGAGCTCAATGCGATTTCCAACCGCTGGCGTTCGCCACCGGGTATGAGCGGTCAGACCTGGGTAGATTATGAGCGACTGATCACTGAAATTGTCGCCGCTGCCGCGCTGTTGCTGTTGTTGTCACTGGTGTGGGTGTTTTACCTGCGTAGGCAGATCAAAGCCCGGCTCAAGGCCGAGCGCATGCTCAACGATCAGTTGCAATTTATCGAGACCCTGACTGACTGCATGCCGCCACCGCTTTATGTCCGTGATACCAAGGGACGAATGCTGTCGTGCAACCGCAGCTATCTCAAAAGCGTTGGCTTGAGCGCTGATGAGGTGTTGCATAAAACGGTCCGGCAGTTACCGAAGGAGAATTTTGAAAGCCTCCCGGAGTTCCATCGCAATTACTCTCAGGCCATGCGCGACGGGCAGACGATCGAGTCGGTACATGCCGTGCGGCTCCAGGGCAAGGAGGCGTGGATCAACCACTGGGTGCAACCGTTTCAGGACTCCCAAGGGGTGACAAAGGGTGTCATCTGTGGCTGGCTGGATATCACCGAGCACCGCCAGTTGGTGGCGCAGTTACGCGAAGCGAAGGCCCATTCGGACGACGCTAGCCGCGCCAAGACCAGCTTCCTGGCCACCATGAGTCACGAAATCCGCACACCGATGAATGCCGTGATCGGCATCCTCGAGCTTGCACTCAAGCGCGCCGACAGCGAGCCAATCGACCGCGCCAGCATTGAGATCGCTCATACATCGGCCAAAAGCCTGCTGGAATTGATCGGCGATATCCTCGACATCGCCCGCATCGAGTCTGGACGCCTTAGCCTGTCGCTTAAACGTGCGAACTTACGTGTTTTGATTGAGTCAGTGGCGCGGGTGTTTGAAGGGCTGGCGCGTCAAAAGCGCCTTGAGCTTTTGCTCGATATCGACTCTAGCATCAACTGTGACGTACTGATCGACGCTCTACGTTTCAAACAGGTTCTTTCCAATCTGGTTAGCAACGCAATCAAATTCACCGAAGCGGGAACAGTCAAAATCAGCATCAGTGGTGTGTTGAGCGAAGCAAGCGTGCTAACTATCAAGCTCAGTGTCGAAGACACTGGCGTGGGTATCAGTTCTGAAGATCAACAACGATTGTTCCGTCCTTTTGTTCAGGCTCAACGAAACTCACATCAAAGCGAAGGCACTGGGCTGGGGCTAGTGATCAGTCGCTCGCTTTGCGAAATGATGGGCGGCCGAGTGAACCTGAGCAGCGCCGTCGGTAGAGGGACTCGCGTCGAAGTCGAGCTAGGCCTGCAGATACTTGAACCTGTTAATTTTACGCCAATAACTGCACTGCCGTTAATTCAACAGCCACGCTATCGTTTGCAAGTATTGATAGTCGATGATCATGAAGTCAATCGACAGGTACTGCGTCAGCAGCTGAATTTTCTGGGTCATGATGTCAGCGAGGCGGAAAACGGCCGGTCGGCTTTTGAACGCTGGTGTGAGCACGCTTTCGATATTGTCATTACCGATTGCCACATGCCGGTCATGAGCGGTGCCGAACTTACTCAGGCGATACGGCAGTTAGAGGAGGCTCAAGGGTTGGAGGCTTCCATAATCCTGGGTCTGACCGCTGATGCGCAATCGGAAGAGATAGAGCATTGTCTTAAAGTCGGTATGAATGACTGTCTAATTAAACCGATTGCTTTGGATGAATTGGACGCTCGCTTGTTGCAGTGCTCTAAGAACGAAAGTCCTGCGATCGACTTGCAGTCTACGGAACGATTAGAGGCGAGGCCTGTTTCAACGAGCGTGGTCGACCTTGGGCCCTTGGAAATGTTGATCAGCAGCGAGCCTGAGAAGTTTAGACAGATTCTTGACGAGCTGATCAATAACAACCGCAAGGATTGTAAAGCTCTTGGTATCTTCATGCAGGAAGACCAATTCGAAAAGCTGGCGGAGCTGGCGCACCGAATCAAGGGCGCTGCAAGGGTGGTAAAAGCTGAGCAACTGGTTGAGTGTTGTCGTCAACTGGAGCTTTTGTGCCGTACACCGGAGATGTATCAGAGCCAGATCAGCGATGTCGTGGTAGAGGTTCAGGCTGCTATCACAGCCCTGGAGCAGGCGCTTATGAGTTATAGATAGCGCTCAGGCGACAACCTTAGCCTTTTGGTGAGGCCGTGATCAGGCGTCTCTGTTGATAGTGCTTGCGATGGCAATTGCTCTACGCTGCCCAGCCTGTATACGTCTCAGTGTCCACAGACTCTCCGTCAAGAACGCTGCGAATACTTGGGCATTGTCGAGAAAGCGCGAGGCCTCGAACGGTTTGGTGTTGCTCAAATTCAGATTGAGGACTCGCATAGCGTTGCCTTAATGTTTCATCATCCCCAGCTCAGCATCATCTAGCAGCGCCTTGGCCATCGCGCTCAGGTAATGCGAGGCCCAGATCAGCTTTTGATCACCATCCATCAATCCAGCCAAGGTCATGTCGCGTACGTAGCCCATCAATTCGGAAGCCTGTTCGCGGGCGCTTTGGCAGCAGATGCCCGGCTCGATGCGAAAGAGTGGGTGGGTCTGGTTTTCGCCTTGGTAGAACGTGGTTTTGCCGGCTGTAGTGGGCGGCTTGGGGGTGTCTGTAGTCATC